>JAIOZM010000069.1 GCA_021740585.1 Bacteroidales bacterium | reverse complement strand
CTACTCGATAAAACTCCTGTAAGAGAGATACTTACAAATTACGATTACAAAGATGTCAAAGAACAAAAAAATAAACAACTAATAATCAGCGGGTTTTAAGTGCCCGCTAATGAAAGAAATATTTGATTAATGAAATACATATTCGTAGATGAATCCTGGGAGGATTATTTGTATTGGCAAAAAACCGACAAAAAGATAGTCAAAAAGATTAATGAATTAATAAAAGATATTTCACGCAATCCATTTTCCGGAAATGGAAAGCCAGAACCTCTAAAATATAAGTACAAAGGATATTGGTCAAGTCGAATTGATAGCGAACACAGATTAATTTATCAAGTTAAAGGGGATGAATTATATATTGCGAAATGCAGATTTCATTATGACTAATACAAATAAACGGGTGGTAATAAATAGGACTCTGAGCGGACTGCAAAGCCTGTCCCGCCCAACGGGAACCCAGCGATGAGTATGTACTTCGGCAAGCTCAGTACAACGCATCCCGGTAAATTTTGCAGGAATTTTTGTTCTATGTACTTTCTGACGGTTTTTGTTTTTTTTGGAATCTGATATACAGGATGTTACGGTATGCAACTTAAATGACAGAACTTAGCAGAAGAAAATTGAAAATCAAATATAATAATTCAGCATGAAAAATAACAGTGCTATTAAAAGAAAGAGCATTAAAAAACTGATAATGACTTTTTCAAATGTGTACTAATTTAGATAATTTACATGCTTATAAATAAAAACTATCCCGGAGGGATTTAGTTCAACAAACGCTATACACTATACCTGGTAAATCGCAATAGAGAACAATAATTCATAAATTAGCTTAAACTTATATAGTCTGATTAGTTGCATAATAACTAAATAAAAAGCATGAGAAATAAAGGAATTTTCGCAACAATAATAATTACATTGATATTGTTCAGTTGTAAAAGTGAAATCGTAACAAATAAAAATATTGGAGTTATAAAACATGAAAAGCCTTTTATAGAGGTGGACAACACTATATTTTCAGGTAAAAAACCGGTATCAGAAAAGGAAAAAAAATATGCTACTGAAATTGTGTATTCCTCATTTAAACGTGCATCCGAACACCTGTTAATCGAAGATGGGCTTTATATATTTAACATAAAAAATGGAAAAGATATAGAAATATCAGAACCGCTATTCAATATTTTTAATGGCATAATAAAAGATACCAATAAGGGAATATTGGAAATGCGAGAACAGGGAATTGATGCTAATGCAACTGAGGGTGGTCAGGTAATTAACGTTGAAGACTGGAATTGGGAAGTTGTTTATGAACTTTATAATAAGTATAATTAGAGAGTGATTTGAGTTGTTTCTTCGTAAACAATATGTATAGAAAGCATCTGATATAAAAATCTTTCTGGCATACTCCTTACTTTCCTTTGGTCAAAATAATAGAAAAAACTAACCGCCAATACCTTTCAGGCACGAAACCGATGAGACACTGCCCGGCGACCGCTCGATGTGAATCTGGTTCCATGGATCAGGAAAGCATTTTGCAATAAAAAGATAACGTGCCTAAAATTTTCGATCTGCTATTCCCAGGGAATAATATACCTGAAAATAGCAATGAAGTGCAGAACACTGGCACTTAGAACAAAAATATGCCATACGAGATGATGGTATTTCATCTTTTCCATTTTAAAAAAGATGGTTCCCAAAGTATATAATCCTCCTCCTATAAATATTAATAGTATAGCCGGTTTTGGCATCTCCCTGAAAAGCGGAAGAATAAAAAACAAGAGCATCCAGCCCATGATAATAAAGGAAAACATGGTGAAGTAGTTCACTCCTTTTTCAAATTTATTTGGAAGAAATGATTTGGCTAAAATCCCAATCAAAGCAAGTCCCCATTCCAATCCGAACATTACCCATCCCCAGTCATTCTTTAGAGAAACGAGTGCAAGTGGTGTATAGGTTCCGGCAATTAGCAGGTAGATCGCAATCTGATCGAAGTTATGAAAGAAATCTTTGGCTTTACCTGGTTTTAAACTGTGATTCAAGGTAGAAGACAGAAATAAAATCATAAGTGTACTGCCATAAATAGTAAGACTTACCACATGCCATGCATTACCCTTAATACTGGCAAATACAATCATTAATACAAGTGCCGTTAATCCGAATACAGCTCCCAATCCGTGCGATAATGAATTTGCAATTTCTTCCCCTTTTGTAAATCGATTACTTGCGTGCATAGTTTTATATAATATTTTTGAAAATTAACTTGATTTACAAATAAGCCTCTTCCTCAACTTTTTCACCCTTAAACTTCCTTATTTTATTTATAAATTCATCAAAAAGAAAGGCCGTGTCGGTTGGTCCACCCGATGCCTCAGGGTGAAACTGTGTGGAAAAAAAGTTACGCGAGCTGTGCAACATTCCTTCATTGGTTCCATCATTCAGATTAAGGAAAAGTGGTTGCCAGTCTTTTGAAAGGGTTTTGTTATCAATGGCGTAACCATGATTTTGAGAAGTGATATAGGCATTATTCGTGTCAACCCTGATAACAGGCTGATTGTGACTGCGGTGACCGTACTTTAATTTATAGGTGTCGGCACCGGAAGCCAGAGCCATCAACTGATTCCCAAGGCATATACCAAATATGGGGTTATCTTTATCGAAAGCTTCAGCCAGATTACCAATGGTTTTATCGCATTTTTTGGGATCGCCGGGACCATTCGAAATAAATAAGCCGTCGTAATCTTCCTTTGAAAAATCATAATCCCATGGCACCCGAATCACGGTAGTGTCTCTTTCTAACAAATATCTGATTATATTGTACTTAACTCCGCAATCGACCAGTAATATTTTATATTTCCCAGTGCCGTAAATTTTCTTCTCCTTAATACTAACCTGATCAACAAGGTTATCTTCATTCGGATCGTAATCTTCCGGCATCTCATCATTAAAAACAATTTTACCCAGCATAGAACCTTTTTCCCTGAGTATTTTAGTTAATTCACGGGTATCAATATCAAATATTCCGGGAATATCATTTTCTTTAAGCCAGTCGCCCAGACTTTTACCTGCATTCCAATGAGAATAATCTTCGGAATAATCTGAAACTATTAAACCGCTTATATGAAGATTAGATGATTCAAAGAACCGATACATGCTATTTTCTTTGTCCTCAACGGGTACCCCGTAATTCCCAACCAAAGGGTAGGTCAATACAAGAATCTGACCTTTGTAAGAGGGGTCAGTCAGGCTTTCGGGATAACCCGTCATTGCTGTATTAAAAACTACTTCTCCGGCAATAGAACGATCGGCACCAAAAGATTTACCGGTCAAGGTTGTTCCATCTTCTAAAATCAGCTTAATAGGCGTATAATTCATACTTTATTGTTCTTTTTTAATATCCAGGTTTATTATTTCTTCAACTTGTTCGGGGGCGATTTTCTTGGCCATAATAACTTTATCCTTATCCAGTAAGTACAATATATTTGAGCTCCCAACATCATAGACTTCTTTATAGGTGTAATCGTAAGGATTCCAGGCGTTTATCCAGTCGTAAAGTCCGTTTTCGTTAATAAAATCGGCCCATTTCTCCTTACCCTCAATACCGCCCAACATATTTACAGCAATTATCTCCACCCCTTTTTCCTTTAGTTTGTAGTACATCTCGTGCAATACAGGTATGGTTTTTTTACAGTGCCCGCAATCCGATTCCCAAAAATAAAGAATGGTATATTTTGCCTGAATTTCATGCAGATTAAAGAAATAACCGGCATGTGGATCTTTTTTCAGATCAGGATTCGATTCCGCGGCTCTGAAATGGTCGTCTGTAACACGTCTTAGCTGAATATCGGGACCTTTTTTTCCAATTACGAGCGGATTTATTTTTTCTACTCTTTCTTTTAGTTTTTCAATAAAATCAGGATCAGACCAACTCGCTTCCGGTATGTAATATTTCTCTGCAATATAAGCATAGACGGCATCCATGCCAATATATTTACTCTTGGCATAATAGTTAAAGAGTGTGGTTAACATATACTTAAAAAGCAGGGTGTCTGAGCGGGAAGCTGCCAGTAACATATCCACTTCATTAAAGATGGAATCGGGTTCGGGATAAACCCAGCGATCGAGATAATCGGTAATCTTCTTTTCATAAACAGGAGTCCTGAGCAATCGCACATCGGAAAGTTTAAAATTCTCAAAATAATGCTGCTTGTAATAAACCGCCTGAAAATTTTTATCTGTAATTTCTCCATTCTCATCTTTTGGAGGATCGGGAACTTCAACTTCCTTCATGGACAGTAAAAATACAGATAGAAAGCTTCCCTCTCCTTCTTCAATTACATTTTCAATAAATGCATTAACACTTTCATTCATCTGAAGCATTTCTTCCCTTGCTTTTATGGAATCGTTTTTACTTACCGGATTTTGAATTCGTTTTTGTATCGCCTGACTTTCCATTCTTTTTTTACCGAGGAAAGTCAGATACTCATAAAACTTAAGGTTTTCATCGCTGCCGGATATTTTAGTGTGATTAAGCAAATCAAGGGTGTCTGTGGCAATTTTAAATTCCCTGTCCTCATCAATGATAAGATCGAAACGAGCTTTGTTTGGAAGGTATATGGTATACATTCCTGAAGGAAGAGTGTTTTCACCCTGAATTACAGCTTTTCCTATATTATTAGTGAAAAAAGTATCCTGAATCATTATGCTCTCGTTGAAATAATGCCCGAAAAGCAAGCTTGAATTGGGGAAATCCGGAATGGAAATACTTATGTTATATTGTGAAATTGCCGGAAGACTTATAAGGTAAAAAAACAGAACGGTAGTAATAACTTTTTGCTTCATTTTAAGTTCATTTTAGCTTTGCAAAGATAATCTAAAAATTAAAAGATGTTAAAGAATATGTAATAGAAAGCATCCAATTACAAAAGCTATTACTATATCAGGCTTTACCATCTTTATAATATACTATTAAGGGCCGGTTTTACATTATTAATCAGTTGTGTCCGGCAAAAATAAAGATTCATAAAAGCGCGTGACAGACAACAATGATTATTATTTTAATTTCTTTCTGTTTCAAAGATTATACCACAGCGTTTTGAGAAGGTAATTCTTTTGTAAAATTCTTTAATATGTGCTACTTTCGAAAAGCAAAAAACACTAAAAAAGATAGTGATTTTTAACATCAAAATAATGATAATACATCATCTCCATTAAAACTCCCAAATTGAAATGTTAAGTCTGGAAGATGCCCAAATAAGAATAAAAAAGGAGATTGAAATCATCGATCTTCCCCTTGTTCCAAAAGACCTTTACGATCCTGTCCGTTATATACTTTCACTTGGGGGAAAAAGAATCAGGCCAGCTTTGGTCCTTCTGGGTGCAAATCTTTTTTCAGATGATATCAGCTCTGCAGTTAATCCGGCTATTGGCATCGAGATTTTCCACAATTTCACTCTTCTGCACGATGATTTAATGGATAATTCAGTAATCAGGAGGGGAAAAGAAACGGTTCATATTAAATGGAGTCCGAATATTTCAATCCTTTCCGGTGATGTTATGTCCATTCTTGCCGGAAAATATATTTCTAAAACAAATTCTCCCAATTATAAAGATATTCAGGATACTTTTAACCGCACAGCTATTGAAGTCTGCGAGGGACAAATGCTTGATATGGATTTTGAAAGACGCACTGATGTAAGTATTCAGGAATATCTGGAGATGATACGTTTAAAGACCTCGGTACTCATAGCGGCAAGTCTTGAGATTGGTGCTCTTGCCGGAGGTGCAGACAAAAAGTCGGCGGCAGAATTATACGAATTTGGTCTGAATCTCGGATTAGCCTTTCAGTTGCAGGACGATCTTCTTGATTCGTATGGTGACACAAAAACCTTTGGGAAAAAGGTAGGTAATGATATTCTTACCAATAAGAAAACCTACCTGATGATCACGGCACTAAATAATTCAAAACCTGAAGACAAAGCCCGCTTACTTGATATTTTAGGGTGGACAACTATTGATCCTTTTAAAAAAATCGATGCCGTTAAGGCCATTTATGACGCATGTTCTGTTAAAGCACTAACTATCGATAAAATAAACCAATTCTTTGATCTCGCTCTTCAAAAACTGGAAAACATTAATATAGAGGATGATAGAAAAATAGTACTTAAAAAGTTTTCTGCTGAATTGAAAGGGAGGGAATATTGATGAGGTGCTTTGGTTCCCGGTTGCAATCGTTGGTGGTATGGCCATTCTTTAATTAACTTCTTTCTAAGGGGAAGGGTGTTTAAATTATGTTTGCCTTTCGAAAATTCGTGCGGATGCAATAAAGAAGCCTTCCAAAATGTAAGAATTAATTTAAAATTAGATTCTAATTTTCTCTGTGCTCCCTTTGTTTGGCTCTTTGAAACTGGTTTTTAGGGATTACACAGAATGTCCAGAGGTAAGGAGAGGAGGTGTTGTTACACAGAGGTTCACAGAGTTGACACAGAGTGTCTCAGGGTATACAAAGAGACTTTTTTGACAGCCCTTTAAAAATATTATTATGTGTGCTTTTCTACTTTAAAAGGGCCCTACATCAGCAAACTCTCCTGTCCGTATTTCCTGGCCAGATTGATCATTTCTTCAAAGATTCCTCTGCTTTGGTAATACTCATTATTAAATCTCGATCTTTGATTTGGTTTCAGGGCTTCATAATAATGGAGATCCTGCTGAAGTATTTCAATATATTCAATTAGTAATTCATTCCCTTTATCCATCGCTCCACATTTGTAATAGGTTTCTATAACACCGGTCTGACTTATCATTTTCCCTGAAGCATCGGGATAACTAAGTCCGGAAATATAATAATCGTATGGTATGCGTGAATTTGGCGATAATTCCATGCACCTGTCCAGTACTTCCAATGCTTTAATAGTGTCCCCTTCTTCAAGCCATGCTTCGGCCAGTCTGACGAATTTTTTTCTGAACTGTATAACAGAAAAGGTTCTTTTATTGTAATAATCCAGATAAACATCATCTTTTTCCATCCCTCCCCAGCTGAACTTATTCATCAGATTTTCATGCAATTTTTCAGTTTCAATTCTACCATAGTTGAAAAAATCTCTTCCGGCAGTTTTTATGGGAACTAGTTTATAGGCCAGACCTTCCAATTGAAAATAGTCTTCAAGGTTTAATGCTCCCTCGTTTCCTCCGGCAACAAAATAAATAGGTCTTTCCCAGCCAAAACTTCCCAAAATATCTAAAACAGCCAGATTCGATTTAATTTTCTGTCCTTCCGGAATAATCCAGTCAATTTCGCTCAGTATTTCATGTGCATTCTCAGGATCAACGGTTCCATTGCTTAATACCAGAGTGGTATCGACAGGAATTACCAGGCGGTTCGAAGGTATAACCGTTACTTCATCACCACGAACTGTTTTCTGGTAAAACATAGTATTTTTTGTCTTCACTCCTTCCAGCAGTGTTTGTAATTTCAGCCTGCGGGGATCTTTAAGCATATAGAATGAGGAGTTTTTTCCTTCCATATAATCTTCCATGGGAAGACTCATAGGTAGTGGGGCAGATTCATAATTAGCCTTCTTCATCTGGGCAATATTCCACTCAGAATTCAGTAGCATCAGATTTACAACACGCACATCGGTTCTATAACCTTCAACTTCCTGAACATACCACAGCGGATAAGTATCGTTATCCCCATTGGTAAATAAGATGGCGTTTTTATCACAGGAAGCCAGATAATTTTTGGCAATATCACGCGCGGTATATCTGTCTGATCTGTCGTGATCGTTCCAGTTTTCCTTAGCCATTAATCCCGGCACCAAAACAAAACTCAAAAATACAATTATGCCCGCAGCCAGTCCTGTTTTCGCATATTTTTTAAACGAGTCGTGTATGGCAAGTACTCCCAGACCAATCCAAATAGAAAAAGCATAAAAAGATCCCGCATAGGCATAATCCCTTTCACGCGGCTGTAAGGGAGTTTGATTAAGATAAACCACAATTGCGATTCCTGTGAAAAAGAATAAAAACATGATTACCCAAAAATTCTTTACGTCTTTTGAGAGTTGAAAAAGAAAGCCGAGTAAACCTAACAAGAAAGGTAAAAAGTAATAGGTGTTTCGCGACTTATCATTTTTGTATTTATCAGGAAGCAGATCCTGATTACCCAAACGTAATTCATCAATAAATTTTATTCCGCTAATCCAATTCCCGTTTACTATGCTGCCATGACTTTGTGTATCGTTTTGTTTTCCGGCAAAATTCCACATAAAATATCTGAAATACATATGTCCCAGCTGATAGGATAGTAAAAATCCAAAATCATTTAATGCTCCAACCGGTTCTCCTTCTTTGAGCGCTCCCCATTGTCTGTATGCCTCAATGTGCGACGGATCTGTGCTATACATTCTTGGAAGAAGTTTCTTTCTGGAATCATATTTTAACACAGGTTTTCTTGAAGCAATCAGGTATCTTCCACTTATACTGTCTTTTACATAAACCGGCTTTTTCTCTTCAATATCCATGTATCCTTCCTTTGTCCTTTTTACCTCATCGCTAAAATAATGCCCTAAAATCAAAGGTCTGTCGCCATATTGTTCTCTGTTTAAATACGAAAGAAGACCGAATGCATTATCGGGATTGTTCATATCCATAGGAGGATTTGCCAGCGATCGTACAAATATCATGGCATAGGATGAATAACCAATAAAAATGACGGCAAGCATGGTAATAATCGTATTCCAGAGTACCTTTTTCTTACGGTATGTGTACCAAATACCATAAGTCAAACCCACAATAATAATAAGGAAATAAAATAACATCCCGGAATTATAACCTAAGCCTAATCCGTTTACAAAAAGCAGTTCGAATTTTGTGGCTCCTAAAAATACACCTTGAATAATTCCATACATAATAACCGCAATTATTCCAATGGAAAGCAAAATAGCTTTCGCAAGTCCGAGCTTGGTTACCTCATATTTCCTGAAATAATACACCAGAACTATTGCCGGAATGGCAAGTAAATTTAGCAAATGAACTCCTATGGAAAGTCCCATTAGGTAGGCAATCAGAATTAACCACTTATTGGAGTTCTTTTCATCAGCCACATTTTCCCATTTTAATACCGCCCAAAAAACAACCGCGGTAAACAGGGAGGAACTGGCATAAACTTCACCCTCAACAGCAGAGAACCAAAAGGAATCTGAAAAGGCATAAGCAAGAGAGCCGACCAGACCGCTTCCCAAAACCAGGATCAGATTAGTCGGGTTTTCACTCTCATCATTCAGTAATAATTTTTTTGAGAGATGTGTAATAGTCCAGAATAAAAATAATATGGTAAAGGCGCTGGTTATAGCAGAAATCATATTTACTGACCATGCAATTTTTTCGGGATCGGAAACAAAAACCGAAGCAATGTTACCCACCATCAGAAATAGTGGCGCTCCCGGAGGATGTCCAACCAATAGCTTATACGAACAAGAAATGAATTCTCCGCAATCCCACCAACTTACTGTTGGTTCAAGTGTTAAGGTATATGTTACAAGAGCTGCAAGGAAGGTCAGCCAGCCCAGAATTATGTTCCAGCGATTAAATTTCAACATAATAATCTGTTTTTTTAAAAGAATAATACAATGTTACAAAAAACAGGCGATCGCGCCAACATGAAGAAACAAGCATATCCTTATCCTGAAGCATTTTATTACCTTTGTAAAAATTTAACTAATGGCAGCAGAAAACGATTGGAAAAAACGACTTGGAGTTGTGTATTCAACCGGAGATAATTTTAACTATGATAAAGGGGAATCTGAGGAAGCAGAAACCCTTCCTCCGCAAAAACAAAAATTAATTATTTCTCTTGATAAAAAACAAAGAAAAGGAAAAACCGTTAGTCTTATTACCGGATTTGTAGGGAAAAGTGAAGATCTGGAGGAATTGGGAAAAGAACTAAAGAAAAAATGCGGCACCGGTGGTAGTGCAAAGGATGGGGAAATTATTATTCAGGGAGATTTTCGAACAAGATTGTCAGAAATTTTGGTAAAGGATGGTTATACTATTAAGCTTCGATAATTCTATATGAACAGAACTGAATTCCATAACCATCTTTCCGGCAATAGAATTATTTTCCTTCTGATGCTAAGCTTGCTTACTTTCCTGAAAAGTCCGGCACAGTTTTACGAATACGGACAAGAACCGGCAAGTGTAAAGTGGTTTAAGATTGATTCTAAACACTTTCGCCTTATTTATCCCGAAGAAATTCAACGTGACGCTTTTAAAGTTCTTTCTTTACTTGAAAAAAATTATCTTCCCAACAGTGCGGGTTTAAACTATCAGCCAAAGAAAATACCGGTAATTCTTCATACACACACCGTAAGATCTAATGGTTTTGTAGTATGGGCACCCAAACGAATGGAGTTATTTATGTTTCCTGATGTGCAAAATATCTCTCAGGATTGGTATTCCCATTTAAGCATTCATGAATTCAGGCATGTAATTCAGGTAGAGAAAATGAAACAGGGTTTCTCTAAAATAATAAGCATTTTTAATGGTGAAATGGGAATTGGTCCAGCCGCAGCCTTAACACCATTTTGGCTCATTGAAGGCGATGCGGTATATGCGGAAACCAGCTTATCGGAGAGCGGACGTGGAAGGCAGGCTGAGTTTAAAATGGGGATTAAAGCCAATCTGTTAAATGAGGAAAAAACATACTCTTATTCAAAATCCTATCTTGGATCTTATTCTGATTACGTTCCTGATTATTATCAGTATGGCTATCAGCTTGTAAATTATGCCAGACAAAATTACGGCGAAGACATCTGGTCAGGCGCTTTCGATTATATTGGAAGAAGGCCTTTTCTTATCAATCCTCTCTATTTCTATTTGAAAAAAACGGCCTCAACAACTAAGGTCGATTTGTATAAGAATACTATGGATCATCTCGAGATTCAGTGGACAAATGAAGCAGAACTAATAAAGCCTGTCGATTATGAAGCATTAAATCTGCCTGCCAAAAAATTTACTTCCTATAAATATCCTCATCTTTTAGACAATGGGTCTGTAATTTCAGTAAAATCAGGATATCATATTATAGATCGCTTTG
Source organism: Bacteroidales bacterium (assembly GCA_021740585.1). Lineage (GTDB taxonomy): Bacteria > Bacteroidota > Bacteroidia > Bacteroidales > JAGLSB01. Next base: position 11,502 of record JAIOZM010000069.1, on the reverse strand, counting down.
TTGAAATTGGCTCTGATGGAAAAGAAGAGTTATTATTTGTTCCCGGATACCTTAATTCAGGCATGATTTCGGTTAAACAAAATAAGATTTTGTGGGATGAATACATTCCGGGGTTCCGGTGGAAAAACCAAAGCTTTTCAGTCATTCAGGAATATGATTTTGAGAATAAAAAGTTTCGTAATATAGCCGGATATACCACCCGCTATACCTCACCCTCCTATTCATATTCAGGAGATTCTATTGTAGCTGTGGAGACCACCCTGTCCAATGATTTTTATCTCGTTTTTATCTCAGCATTGGATGGCGGGGTTTTCAACAAGGTTCCATCTCCCGAAAATAAACAGCTGATGGAACCCGCATGGAAAGATGGAGATGACAAAATCTTTCTAACAGCAGTGAATGAAAATGGGAAAAGTATTATTTACTACGACCGAAGTGATGATAAATGGTGTGATGTATTTGGCCCTTCGCACACTAATATCAGCAATCTTAAGGCTACTGAAGATTTTTTGTATTTCCATGCTGATTTTGAAGGCAGAGACAATATTTTTGCATATTCCTATGACACAAAGGAGGTTTTCAAAATAAGCAATTCAAAATACGGCGCCTTTCAACCTGATGTAAACGATAAAAATGGAAGGATTTGTTTCACAGATTTCACCAGTAAGGGTCAGAGTATAGTTCGAAAACAATTGTCTGAGTTAAATTTTGAGACTTTTGAAAATAAAAACGCTCATGGCAAGCAATCTGTTCAAATAGAAGAAAAATCTTCAGACCCTGGCACAGACCATGAAGTTACGATAAGCTATTCTCCTAAAAAATACCCGAAACTATCCCATTTATTTCATTTGCACAGCTGGGCGCTCTTTTATTATGATTTTGCTAATCCTGATATCGAAAATCCGGAAGTTTCTCCTGGGTTTAGTCTTCTTTCACAAAATCACTTAAGCACTGCAGTAAGTTACCTTTCCTATGAACGTTTGAACGGAGACAACTTTTTTCATACAGGTTTCACTTATAAAGGATGGGCTCCGGTATTCGACTTTTCATACAGCTATGGGGGTGAATCACATATCATTAAGGTAGATGGTGTGGAGGCTCCAACAGGTCTTCCGCCGGCAAGTAAGTATAATTTAAGAACTTATCTTCCTTTATCATTTGTAAGTGGTAAGTGGAACATTGGCGTTCAGCCCATTTTCAGCCTAAGTTATTATAGCGATTATTTTTTCTATACAGGCGGAGTTGGATATAAAAGAGGGATTACTTATACCAATCCACGATTGTATCTCTATACCTTTCAAAAAACAGCACTTCAGGATCTGATTCCTCGGTGGGGAGGAATTTTGGATCTTGCTAATTTATCTTCACCATTTGAAGACGAGCAAAGAGGATCAGTTTCTTCGGTAAAATCAACACTCTATATTCCGGGCCTCATGAGAGGACATGGAATTCGCCTGAAAGCTGAAAAGCAGTCGCAGAATTATGAAAAATATGCTTTTTCAAATCAATTGACTTTTCCGCGGGGTTATCCTGATGTTTTAGCTGAGAAACTTACTAAATATACTTTCGATTATTACCTCACTTTACTTTATCCCGACTGGAATATTGAAGGTCTTTTTTATTTAAAAAGAATAAGCGCACAACTTTTTTCCGATTATATCTACGGAGAGGGCTTGCGTATTCCCATTCCTGAAGAAGACAGGATTGCGGTTGTGGATGGAAGTTATCAATCCTTTGGGGCTGAGTTAAGATTTGAATACCATTTGTTCAGAATCCTTTTTCCCATTTCTTCGGGAGTACGCTTTTCGTATTTGCAAAATACCGGAGAAATAAAAACTGAGGCTATATTCAGTATTGATATAAATCGTTTTTAATGAGCATTTTTATTCGCAGATAAAAAAGATGAAAAGCAACAATGAAATATTTTCGGAATTAAATGGCAGACCATTTTCTTTGGGTCGTTTTTTCCGGGAACACCAAATTGGAATATTGGGCACACTGGCTTTTCATATGATATTACTTATAATTTTTCTGCTTGTGAAAATTCAAAGTTTTCAAAAGGTTATGGATCTGGATCTGGTAATGGAATTTATAGAAATTCCTGTGGAAGAATTTTTGGAGAAAGAGCCTGAAAGTCGCGAAGAATTTTTAGAGCGATTAATAGAACAACAACTTCGTGCCAGCAATAGAGCGGTAAATGAAGCAAAATTAGAAGAGGAGATCAGCACCGAAAAATATGTGGAGGATTTTCTTAAGAAGCTCGAAGAAGAGAGAAGTGAAGAATGGAAAAAGGCTAACGAAGAAATGGAAAAATTACTTAATCAACAGGATGTTGTGAAGGAAAATGAGCCCCAGCCAGATGAAAAGGTAGTTCCTGAATTTTCGGGGCCTACCAATATAAGCTATGAGTTTTTATCGGAACCTTTCAACAGGGTTTCGGTAAATTTACCCATACCTGTATATAAATGCAGGGGGTATGGAAAAGTAGAGGTTTTGGTTGAAGTAAACAGACTTGGAAATGTAGTTTCAGCAAAAGCAAATGTTATTGATGCTTCCGAAGATTCTCCCTGCTTTTCAGAAATCGCAGAGGAATTTGCTTTAAAAAGTGTTTTCAGGGGTGATAATTCTGCGCCAGCAGATCATCGGGCAAAAATCACCTACATATTTATTTCACAGGATTAAAATATTTAGCCTTCCCAGAATACATAAATATAGAAACCAGAAAAGAGTCTTTACCCCCACCTCCTGCATTCGTATAATGCGCACATCGATACCTCAAATCAGAGAAAAACGCTTAACTCTTGCCTTTGTAGATGGCACAAAGGAATTAGACCAAAGCTGGAAGTTCATCATAATGTTATCAATATAATACCTCCATAACTCAATATAGTAGCAGTCCCTACATGCTGTTATGAAATATCATCCATAAGCGAATTAGCAAAATTTGCAATCCCATGAACATCCTGTTCTTTCATGCATTTAAAATGTTTCTTCGGACATTTATCGAAACCAATCTTGGAGCAGGGTCGGCAGGAAAGGTTATTTACTTCAAAAATCCTGGATTGTGGATGTGGCAGATAGGGATACATTCCCAGTTCCGGAACAGTATTTCCCCAAATTGAAATAATTTTTTTCTTAAAAGCTGAAGCTATGTGCATCAAACCGGTATCATGACTTATAACCAATTCTGATATTTTAACCAGGTAGGCCGACTGATTGAGACTTAGTTTTCCCGAAAAATCAAACACATTTTTATTTTCTGTCAATGTAAGTATCTCATGTGCAGAGGTTTTGTCTCCAGGCCCTCCAAGAATTATAACAGGATGGTGTATTCCGGAGCAAATCTGAGCGAGAAGATCCTCAGGCATTTTTTTTGTGCTATGCTGTGCACCTATAACCAAACAAATGAACTTTGAAGGGAGTTTCTTTTTTACATCCTCCGGCAATTCTTCATCATCCTTACCCAAAAAATAGTCGAGACCGGCATTATCATTTACAACCTGAAAGTTTTTAAGAGTATGCAGATATCTGTCGACGATGTGAACATCGGGTAAACGATTTATTTTCGTATTTACCAGCAACCACTTCTCCAGATTAATTTTGTTGAAGGAGAAGCTCTTAATTTTAAGTTTTTGCTTAAGTCGGAAGGTTCGTAAATTTTTATGCAGGTCGATAATAAAATCGAACTTTTCATTCTTTAACTGGCTTATTAGCTGATTGTTTTCATCTTTATTCCATAACCACAATTTATCAATATATGGATTATGCTTCAAGACATCGAGAAACTGATTTTTTACAAGATAATGCAGCTCTGCGTCCTTATATTGCTGCTTTAAACAACGGATGAGAGGAGTGGTAAGAACTATATCGCCGATAGAACTGAAGCGAAGTATAAGAAACTTCATCTTTAATTTTCATTTAATGTTTTAATAAAGATAAGTACAGCCATCCAATACTCATTATTTGCTGGATTCTCTTCTGAAAGGAGTTCGGCTCCTCTGCCAACAGAATTTTCAGATGGATTCACAAGTGATTTATACTCGTCTTTAAGCTCAAAAAAGATGTCTTTTAAATAGGGTTCTTCAATTTTATTACCGGCAATAAATATGGGTATCTTAAACTCCGGGGCCATATTTTGAATGCTAAAATCAGGTTTGAAATACTCCCCGGGGCTCAGGGCCATAACGGCATCAATATTAGTAAGCTCTGTGGCCACTTTTAAACTTAAACTCGCCGATGAAGATGAGCCGAATAATATCAAATTCTTATCAGTAAGAGTTTGGGCAAACTCTATGGCCGCTAAAATATCCTGTTCTCCGTTTTTGAGTCGTCGGTCAATAAAAGAACCAGAATCTCTGGGGACTGATTCATTTTTTACGTAACCAAATTTATCTCCGGTTCTTAAATCAACCGCCAGGCAGTTATAGTGCATCTTTGTAAACCGGTAGGCAATACTTTCAAATTCTCCACGACTTGAATTTTCAGAATGAAAAAAAAGAATATAGGGATATTCCTTATCGGAAAAATAATGATCTGCGGTAAGAATAAGGCTGTCTTTACTGTAAAATTCAATCTTTGACTTCCTAACAATCTGACTGAAAGTAGTTTCGGTCGAAAAGATTGTTAAAAGGATAAAAGCCAGAGCTGAAAATTTCAGAAGTTTATTTCTATTCAACTTCTGCAAGAACAATAATACTATTTTCCTTTGCTTCAATTACTCCTCCTTGAATTTCAAATGTTAAGATCTTTTTTTCTTTATCCCTTACTCTTATAATACCCTCTTCAAGAGTTGAAATTATCGGAGCATGGTTTATGAGAATTTCGAATGATCCTTTTGTACCCGGAAGCTGAACCATCTCGATCTCTCCTGAGAACAGTTTTTTTTCCGGTGTTATTATTTCAAGATTCATCTGCTTACTGGTTGCTGGTTATTTTGCATCTGCGATCATTTTCTTACCTTTTTCTATGGCTTCCTCGATAGTCCCCACCAGGTTAAATGCCGCTTCAGGATATTCGTCCACTTCCCCATCCATAATCATATTAAACCCTTTGATAGTATCTTCAATAGAAACCAGTTTTCCGGGAATACCTGTAAACTGTTCTGCCACAAAGAAAGGCTGTGAAAGGAAACGCGACACTCTTCTGGCTCTGTGAACTGCCAGTTTGTCTTCGTCAGATAATTCATCCATTCCCAAAATAGCGATAATATCCTGAAGTTCGTTATATCTCTGTAAAAGTTCTTTAATTTTTTGAGCTGTTTCGTAATGCTCCTTCCCAACAATTTCGGGGGTTAGAATACGTGAGGTTGAATCGAGTGGATCAACAGCCGGATAAATACCCAGTGAAGCAATTTTACGACTTAAAACAGTTGTAGCGTCAAGGTGGGCGAAGGTTGTAGCCGGAGCCGGGTCTGTAAGGTCGTCGGCAGGGACATAAATAGCCTGAACGGAAGTAATTGAGCCTCGTTTGGTTGAGGTAATTCTTTCCTGCATAACACCCATTTCAGTAGCCAGGGTAGGTTGATAGCCAACGGCAGAGGGCATACGGCCAAGAAGGGCAGAAACCTCAGATCCAGCCTGTGTAAATCTGAAAATATTATCAACAAAGAAAAGAATGTCGCGACCGCCGGATTTTTCATCTCCGTCACGAAAAGCCTCAGCTACTGTCAGTCCCGATAAGGCCACTGTTGCGCGTGCTCCGGGAGGCTCGTTCATTTGTCCAAATACCAATGTTGCCTGCGATTCCTTCAGCAATTCCTTATCTACCAAAGAAAGATCCCATCCCCCTGCTTCCATATCTTTTTCAAAAGCTTCACCATATTTAATAACTCCTGATTCTATCATTTCCCTGAGAAGATCATTTCCTTCACGGGTTCTTTCACCCACTCCTGCAAATACAGACAGTCCTGAATATCTTTTAGCGATATTGTTAATCAGCTCCATAATAATTACGGTTTTCCCAACACCGGCACCACCAAAAAGTCCGATTTTACCACCTTTTACATAAGGTTCAAGCAGGTCGATTACTTTAATACCAGTAAAAAGAACTTCTGTTTCTGTTGATAAATCTTCAATTCTAGGTGACTTATTATGTATCTCATATCCATCTTTATTATCAACGGAATCAATACCATCAATAGATTTTCCAATAACATTCAGTAGGCGTCCTCTTACATGATCGCCAACAGGCATCCTAATCGCTGAACCCGTTGAAATAACATCCATTCCTCTTTGTAAACCATCGGTAGAATCCATGGCAATGGCCCGGATGGTGTGTTCACCAATATGTTGCTGACACTCAATGATAAGCCTACTGCCATCATTTCTAACAATTTCAAGAGCATCATGAATACTTGGAAGATCGGTACCCGATTTTTCAAAACTAACATCAACAACAGGCCCAATTACCTGAATTACTTCTCCTTTAATATCTGCCATTTATGTATATATTACTCATTAATTTAAGGTCAACTGACAAATTTAATCTTTTTTAGAAAGTTAAAGCCAAAATCTGTAAATTTTTCTTTGGAAAGTTATCAAAAGACATAGTTACATGTAATAGCCATTAAAAAATCCTAAGGCATATTAATCAATATTATTGTTAGAACAATCTTAAGTTTATTGTTTATTCTTAATTTCATCTCTCAAAAACAACTTTTTGATTGTATAAATGTTTTGTTTAAAATAATTACTTTTAAGCTTGAAAAAAATCAGAATAAATAATAATTATAATAAAACCGCATGAAAAAATATTTTATTGTAGCTCTCCTGTTTTTATTCAGTCTATCGGCCTATTCACAAATTGAAAAAGCTGCGGGAGGCTTGCTTTTTTCTTCAGGAGTTGATTTTAATACAACAACAACCGGAAATCCCGGTTTTTTTGGTAAAGCCTATTTAGAAGTGGTTAAGAGATTATATTTTGTCCCGACTGTTGGTATATATATTCCCGGAGAAGGTGGTGATCAATTTTCGGGTACGGTGCGAAAAAATTATATGTTTCAGGGCGATCTCGATTTTCAGTATGGTATAATGAAGGAAGACAAGCTTAAACTTTTTGGATTTGCCGGTTTAAATACCACGGGAATTATTTCCCGGGTTGATGAGGCTTCCACCCTGGAAAATTCATCTGCCCTTAAACCCGGTTTAAATATTGGTGCAGCAATAGAAATGACTGTCGACAATGCTTATGAAGCTTTAATTTCGGGTAAATATATAGCCGGTGAGTTTAATCAGTTTGTTATTTCGATAGGTGTAATATATCGATTCGATCAAAGGGGTCGAAGAGGTTGGTGAACAGAGTCCTATTCGAATACCACTGTTTTGTTTCCCGAAACCAGCACTCTTCTTTCAGCCTGTAACTTAACGGCTTTCGACAATACCATTCTTTCAAGATCCCTGCCTTTTTGAATAAGGTCGTCTATTCCATTTCTGTGCGATATTTTTACTGTTTCCTGAACAATAATCGGACCTTCATCCAGTTCGCTTGTAACAAAATGGCTGGTCGCTCCAATAATCTTCACTCCTCTTTCGAAAGCCTGGCGGTAAGGATTTCCACCGATAAATGCGGGAAGAAAGGAGTGATGAATATTTATGATACGGTTTGGGTATAATGCTACGAATTCCGGACTCAGAATTTGCATATATCGGGCCAGAATTATTGTATGTATCTGATGTTGCTGCAGCAGCCTGACCTCGGCTTCTTCCTGTGCCTTCTTGTTATCTTTATTGATTGGGAAATAATAAAAGTCTATGGAGTATCGATCGGCAATTTTCTTCATATCACTATGATTTGATATTATAAGAGGAATATCAGCTTCAAATTCTCCCATGGAATGCCTGTATAAAATATCGCGAAGGCAATGATCGTATTTTGAAACAAAAAGAGCAAGTTTTAGTCTTTTATCAGAAAAATTAATCTCCCAGCTGGCATTTATTTCCATCATCTGCTGCTGAAACGCCGCTAATAATTCATCATCGGTGAGCTTGAACTGATCAAGGGTCCATTGAATTCTCAGATAAAAAATTCCAGGTCCTGAATCTACAAATTCATTCAAACTAATAATGTTTCCTCCATAGTTATGAATGAAACCGGAAATGCGGGAAACCAAACCCGGTTTGTCGGCACAGGATAAAGTAAGAATGGCTGATTTATTCATAGTAAAGGCAAAAATACAAATAAATGCTAAGCATTTTATTATTTAAATATTTTGTTGTCAGGTAAAACTTTTAAAACCTAAATAGTCTCTGCAAGAACCGAGTTTACAGCCTGTCCCGAACTCGTTTCGGGAAGCGCAGCGAAGCAATCTCATATTTTTACTTCCATAATTATTTCCGGATATGGACGATAATCTCATAGCAAAACAAAAAGTCAGAATCCACAAACCTTGTTATTATTTAAAAATATTTATCTTTAATCGAAACTATATAATGTAATTTTTGAAATTATTTTTAATTCTCTAATAAATATATTTCAATGAAATACTTCTTTACCCGGCATCGGTTTATCCGTCATTTACCCATGTATCCTTTTATTTATGGCGCCGCGTTTTTCATTTTTATCCTTGATATCTGGATAGAACTTTATCATAGAATTGCCTTCCCACTCTATGGAATTAAGTACATTAGAAGACGTGATTATATAAAGATTGACCGGCATAAGCTTTCTTATCTTCATGCTTTTCAAAAAATTAATTGTGTTTATTGTGGCTATGCAAATGGTGCAATTAAGTATTTTGGGAAAATTATTGCTGAAACAGAAATATATTGGTGTGGTATTCAACACGACAAAAGAGAAGGGTTTATTGTACCGGAACATCATAAGGATTTTATTGAATATGGCAATGAAGAAAAGTATAAAGAAGTTTATGCCTCAAAAAAAACGAGAATGTTGTAAGGATTTATTTTTTCAATATCCCAAAACAAAAAATTATCCGTAACTTAGCTTAATCCAATTCTTTGAGCTTATGAATGGAATAGCTGATTTTTTACGACAAACCATAGGAATTTCCCCGGAGAATCAGTCGAAGGTTATTTATTCCATTTTAATTATTACCGTTTTGGGTCTTGCGCGTTACGGTATTTTAAAAATTGTTTGGCGCTTCACAGAAGAGCCAAAAGCCCGCTATACCTGGAGGCGTTCTGTTTCTTTTACCATTGGCTTCCTTACTTTAATTATTATTTCCGGAGTTTGGATACAGGCAATTGGACGCTTTGGTGCTTTTTTGGGACTTTTTACTGCGGGACTAGCCATTGCCTTGAAAGATCCCTTAACCAATATAGCCGGGTGGATTTTCATTCTGGTAAGAACGCCTTTTAGTATAGGAGACAGAGTACAGATAGGTGAAAATGCAGGTGATGTAATAGACATCCGCTTATTTCAATTTTCCATCCTGGAAATCGGAAATTGGGTGGATGCTGACCAGAGTACGGGGAGAATTATACATGTTCCCAACGGCCAAATATTTACCGTTTCGCAAGCTAATTATACAGCCGGATTTAAATTTATCTGGAACGAACTGAAAATCCTCATTACCTTCGAAAGCAACTGGGAAAAAGCTAAGGAATTATTAATAAAAATTGCTAATGAAAAAGCAGCTCCAGCCTCTGAATCTGCGGAGGTTAAAATCAGGGAAGCCAGTAAGAAGTATATGATCTTTTACCAATATTTGACTCCTATTGTATATACTAAGGTAGAAGATAGTGGGGTTCTTCTCAGTATGCGGTATATTTGCGATCCTCTTAAACGCAGAACTACAGAACATGAAATATGGGAAGATATTCTCAGAACATTTCACCAACACGATGACATCGATTTTGCCTATCCAACACAAAGATTTTATACCTTAGGAAAGTCCGGGAAAGAAGCCGGAGGAATTTAGGGTTGAACGGTTTTTCTGTTGTAGAAATATCAGGTTTCAGGTTAAAAAGCCTCAGATTCGAAGTTTAAACCTTCCTTCCACAAGCAACACATAGCCTCACTTCCGGTCTGATAAGCAATCTGTCCATTCCAATATGAGCACCGCAATTTACACACAAACCAAAGTTTTTTTCTTCAACCAATTTAAGAGCATACTCCAATTCACTTTTTCTTTTTTTGGAATTCCTTAAACTTGCATCAAAAACAGATTTGTTGTTTATGGCGTCCATTCGCGAAATCCGGCCTATGGCACAATCGGGTTCAATAGCTTGGGTAAAATCTCTAAGCTCCTCTATTTTCAAACCAAGTTTTTGAATATCATTTTCAATTTTTTCTTTCAATACAAGCTTTTGTGAATCCTCCATTCTATAATCCATTTTTAGGAATAAAACCTTCCCGTTTCTGTATCCCTTTTTATAATATCGTAAGTTTTAACGATTCCCTGCATGGCAATATACACTCCCGGTGCAAGATTAAAAACTGCCCCAACAGCACAGCCCAGATTGAATTCTGCGTCAGAATCAGAGAATCGTTCCGGTCTCATAGCCCCGGTAATGATAATAACCTTATCAGAAATCTGTTTGCTTAAAAAGCCTGCTGTATCAATCATAGTATCGGTACCATGACTTATAATAACAAATTTGCTTTCTAATGATATTATTGCATCTGCCAAAGACTCCCTATCCTGAACGGTAATTTCCAAACTATCTTTTTGAAATAATTTTATATACTCATATTCAAAGGACGGGTCAATTTTATTCAGAATTCTAATAAAAGCTGGCTCTCCTATTTCAAAAGCCCATCCTTTGGTTTTCCTTGGATAATCTTTATCGATCGTTCCTCCTGTTTGAATAAAAGTTATACTATTACTTCCCATAGAATTTTAAAACTATACAATTTTTTGTGCAAGATACAAATTTGAAAAACAATGTATAAAATGAATTGATTTATATAAATTTTACAATACAGACACATCTGATAAAATCTTTTAACGGGTGTCGTTAATTATTCAGAATACAAATTTGAAGCTAATAAACTATATTTTTCTATCTTTGTTCTCCCGATAAAAAATGTATGAAAGCTGTAATACAAAGAGTGTCAAAAGCTTCCGTTTTATGTAGTAGCGGATACTTTGGTGAAATCGAGTTGGGATTGCTAGTGCTGCTAGGAATTGAAGAGGCTGATAATGTTGATGATATAAATTGGCTGGCATCAAAAATTATTGGCTTAAGAATATTCCCTGATGATAAGGGGGTTATGAATAAAAATATTTGTGAAGTTGAAGGTGAATTATTAATTATTTCTCAGTTTACGCTGCACGCCAGTACAAGAAAGGGAAACAGACCTTCCTATATCAAGGCCGCCAAACCGGAAATTTCCCAGCCTTTGTATGAAAAATTTGTTCAGACAATTGAGCTGGAAAGCGATCTTAAAGTTAAAAAGGGAGTTTTTGGGGATCATATGGATGTTTCATTGGTTAACGATGGGCCTGTAACCATAATTATTGACACTAAAAATAAGGAATAATGACTATTGAAGAAGCCCAAAAAAAGGTTGATACCTGGATTAAAAATTATGGGGTTCGAT
>JAIOZM010000068.1 GCA_021740585.1 Bacteroidales bacterium | reverse complement strand
GAAATGATTTACCATGGTGCATCGGTGGTGAGAGCTGTAAGTCGTGCCCTGGTGGTGGTTGATTTACCTTTTGGAACGTATCAGGGAAATTCGCGCGAAGCTCTGGCATCGGCCATTCGGATTATGAAAGAAACCGGTGCTCATGCGGTTAAAATGGAAGGTGGAAGAGAGATAAAGGAATCGGTTGAACGGATTTTAAGTGCAGGAATCCCTGTAATGGGTCACCTGGGATTAACACCCCAATCCATTCATAAGTTTGGTACGTATGTAGTTAGAGCACAGAATAAAGAGGAAGCCATACGATTAAAAGAAGATGCGAAAATACTGGAAGAGGCAGGCTGCTTTGGAATCGTACTCGAAAAAATTCCGGCTAAGCTGGGTACCGAAGTTTCTAAAATGCTCAAAATCCCTACCATTGGAATTGGAGCCGGCTCGGGAACCGACGGACAGGTTTTGGTTATCCATGATCTTTTGGGTATTACCCAGGAGTTTTCACCCAGGTTTTTGAGACGTTATCATAATCTTTTCCAGGAAATGCTTGGTTCCGTTCAAAACTACATTGCTGATGTAAGAAGCCTTGACTTCCCTAACGAGAAGGAGCAATATTAAGCTATGGCAATGGAACCCGATATTTTATATGAGGATAATCACCTTATCGTTGTAAATAAAGCTATTTCCGATATTGTTCAGGGAGATAAAACTGGAGACGAATCGCTCGATAAAAAAATAAAGGCATTTATAAAGGTGAGGGATAATAAACCCGGCAATGTTTATCTGGGAATTCCTCATCGTATCGACCGTCCTGTAAGCGGAGCCATTATTTACACAAAAACAAGTAAAGCTTTGTCCCGGGTTAACGAAAGTTTCAGATTAGGGAAGGCGGAGAAAATTTATCATGCCATAGTTAAAGAAAAACCAAATCCTGTTTCCGGGCGACTCGAGAATTATATCCGCAAAAACGAAAAACAGAATAAATCATACATTACCTCCGAAACCGCCACAGGTGCAAAGCTGGCCAAATTGGAGTATAAGCTGATAGCTTCCTCAGATAATTATCATTTACTGGAGGTGAGATTACTCACAGGAAGGCATCACCAGATACGGCTTCAATTGGCAAGCATAGGATGTCCGATTAAAGGGGATTTGAAGTATGGTTTTCCCCGATCCAACAAAAACGGTGGCATTAGTCTGCACGCACGTTCAATCAGCATTACACATCCCACTACCGGGGAGATTCTCAACATTGAGGCACCATATCCGGGGGATGATATTTTTGGAGTGTTTGCTTAGTGCAGCGCCCCGGAACCCGGAACACTTCGGCAAGCTCAGTGCAGCGCCCCGGAACACTTCGGCAAGCTCAGTGCAGCGCCCCGGAACCCGGAACACTTCGGTAAGCTCAGTGCAGCGCCCCGGAACCCGGAACACTTCGGCCCTACGACAAGCTCAGGGACCTCAAGCTCAGTGCAGCGCCCCGGAACACTTCGGCAAGCTCAGTGCAGCGCCCGGAACACTTCGGCGAGCTCAGTGCAGCGCCTAAAACCCTTCAAAAGGGAAAGGCAACAAATACGCTGCATCTTCCACAATGATGGTTTTTTCCTCACCGTACATCATTAGCGTGATCTTATTTTTGAACCGGTTCTGGGTTTCCAGAATCACCTGCCTGCAGCTTCCGCATGGGGCGACAGCTAATTTTATAAATGTATCATTCTGCTGAGCAGCTACCGCCAGCATTTTTACCGGAACATCGGGAAATACTGAGTTGGCGTAGAAAATGGCGGTTCTTTCGGCGCATAATCCGGAAGGAAAGGCTGCATTCTCCTGATTATTTCCTGTAATAATTTCCCCGTTTTCAAGAAGGAGTGCAGCACCAACCCGAAAACCTGAATAAGGAGCCCAGGCATTTTTTGAAGCAGCTTTTGCTTTATTTATGAGCCTGATACTGATCTCATCCAATTCTTTTAAATCTGTGATCTCGGTATATTTAAAGGATAATTCTTGTTTTTTCATCTGTCGGTACTATTTTCACATGGTTCGGAGATGCTATTCATCACCAATATTTGATGAACCGGATATTTTATTGAACCAAATTTACGCTAATTTAAGGAATACTATGAAAATAATTCAATTTCTTCAGCATAAACAGCATTTTTGCGCGTTTATGGTGTTAATAACTTATCGGACCTGATTGTCTGCTAATGGTTAATTTTAGATTTTTAAGAGGATATATTTTATATGAAGAAGATAACATTATTGCTTTTTTTACTTTTCATTAATCTAACGATTTTTGCTCAGAATAGTCAGAAACTGAGCAGGGAAGATTATATCAATACCTATAAAGATATTGCTATTCGTGAGATGCACAGGTCGGGAGTTCCGGCAAGTATTACACTGGCTCAGGGTATGTTGGAATCGGACAATGGGAATTCCACATTGGCCGTTAAGGGAAACAATCATTTCGGAATAAAATGTCATAGCAGCTGGACAGGTAAAAAAGTATATCACGACGATGATAAAAAACAGGAATGTTTTCGAAAATATAAATCTGCTGAAGATTCATATATAGATCATTCCGATTTCCTTATAAATGGATCCCGCTACGATTTCCTGTTCGATTTACAGTCTGATGATTATAAAAACTGGGCAAAAGGGCTGAAAAAAGCCGGTTATGCCACAGCCAATAAATATGACGATATGCTGATTAAGATAATAGAAGACAATGAATTGCATCAGTACGATCTAGTGCAGCCTGGGGATGGGGAATACAAAGGACGAAGACCCGGAAATGAATATAGTGAGGGGAGAACCATACTTAGTACTAACAGAATCGATTATATTTTGGTTGAAGAAGGTGATGGTTTTGAATCTTTGCGAAAAGAGCTGAATCTGTTACGGTTCGAGCTTTTCAGATATAACGAACTTACTGCCGATTCCATGCTGGTTCCCGGACAAATACTTTACCTTCAACCTAAAAGAAATAAAGCTGAACCCGGGAATGAATTGCATAAGCTTCAGGAAGGAGAGAGCCTGTATATGATTTCTCAGAAATATGGAGTTAAGCTTAGATCACTTTATGAGAAAAATCATTGGGAATATGGATTTCAACCTGAAAAGGGCACTGAAATATTGCTACGCAAAGCAAAGCCGGGCGTATTTAAACTGAAGAAACCAAAGTGGAAGGAACCTGAAGAGGAAACTATGGAGTTGGAGTTTGAATTTGATAATTAATCGAATCGAATCTCATCAGTTTTCGTGTGGACAGTGAATTAAAACTGGATTCTATATAAGAACAGGGGTAAGAATCCCCGCTGATACGTCTTATACACTTCTTGTTTGTTTGCATCATAATTCTCGGTAAACAAACTCTGATAATTTGTCAGATTTTGAATATCAATACCCCATTCCTGACTGAATTTTTTACCATTCATTTTTAGTCCTATTCGAAAATCTGTTCTGAAATAAGGCTCATATTTTTCTTCGAAGGCATGTTCCCAGTCCCTAACATCTTTATCTTCAAGTATGGATGCCTCTATATCTATGGGGAGATATCTTTTGCCTCCTGCGAGCACCGTTTTTGAATCGAGTGTAATCATCCCCCGGCGCCCCAATTTGAATTCATATCCACCGAGAAAATTGAATACATAATTTCCGTTAAAAGCAGTATTTCGCCATATCTGATCATAACCTGCATATTTCGAATTAAACAGGGAAGAGGTGAAAAGAAAATAGTATCCATCAGACAGAAATTTTTCGAGGGTAAGTTCAATACCGTAGTTTTTTCCCAAACCTTCATTAATGAGGAAATTTTCTCTCGGGAGAGCAAAGAAGTCACCCGAATTAATCATAGAGAATTCAGGAAAAGATTCCTTGATGGGGATTTTATACAAATGCTGGTAGTAGGTTTCCAGTTTAATGCGAATATTTTTATTTGAAAGAAAATCATATCCGGCTACAAAATGGATGCTTCTCGAAAAGCCAATATCCTGATTCGTTTTTGTATAGGAATTTTCGGTTGAATCATAATACTCGAGAAAATAGGAAGCTTTTGGCTGAAGTTGTGAATGTAATCCGAAGCCAAAGTTAATGGATCCCTTACCGGCTGGAAGACTTAGTCCCAGTCTGGGTTCGGCAGCAAGTTCATTATTCATTTCAGCGTACTGAAAATGCAATCCTGCTCTTAGCTTAATGTTATTTTTAAATTTATGCTGAAATTGTCCAAATGATCTGATAAGAGCCATGTTTCCTCCCGAATTTGCCAGGATGCGGAAATAGTCGGTATTCCTTACATGAATGCTATCGGAGAAATTTACCCGGAAGAAATCTGCCACATAGCCGATTTGAAAATTATCTCTTGCATTAATTTTCTTCTTCAAAACAGAACTTAAAGATAATTTTTCTTCTGCCTGAAGGCTGCGGTAGTATGGAAGCTTATCGCTATTTTCTCTGAGTGAATCAATATAAATTGCAACTTCTGTAAATTGATAGGAAAGAGTTGATTTAAGACTTGAAGATTCATTAAAATAATAATTGTGACTTAATCCAATCACATCAAGCTCTGAAGCGAAATCTGTTGAGGTTCCTCTGATTCCAAAGGAATTTTCGGTTGTATCCTGGATATCATAGCCAAGTTCAATAGTGCTTATTCCCCGCAGACCAAATAACTTGAATCGACCTGCCTTTGTCCCCGGAACATCTACGATAAAGGTCAGATCATTATATTCCGGTATGGCAGTACCGGTGCCTGTACTTATTCCAAGTTTATGCATCACGTTGAGAGTGGAATAACGATAATTAATCAGGTATGAGGGATTTGGTCCCGTTTCCCTGATTTTAAAGGGTCCTTCTGTTCCAATCTCAAATCCATTAATTCCCACTTGACCGGTAAATTCCATTTTCTGATTATTTCCCGATCGTAGGTTAAGATCAAAAACTCCAGCAGTGGCATTTCCAATTTCGGCAGGGAAGGCGCCTGTTAGAAAGTCGGAATCGGTTAAAAGGTTATTATTGATCATACTTACCGGTCCTCCTGTTGTTCCCAGTGATCCAAAGTGATTCGGATTCCCAATTTCTATGCCTTCAAGTTTCCACAAAACCCCGGAAGGTGAATTTCCTCTTATAATAATGTCATTCCGGGTATCGTTTTGGGTCATTACACCTGCATAATTAGCCACCATAAGGGCAGGGTCGCCCAGACTTCCGGCAAATCGTTCGGTTTCTTCCACAGAAAACATTCGGCCACTTACCGTTACCATTTCATTAAGAGTTTTTTCTTTTTTTCTGTCGGGACGAATGGTAATTTCATCTACCAAATATGCTTTTTCTTCAAGCTTAACATTAACTACCATTTCCTTGCCGCTGGTAAGAAGAAGATTTGGGATAATTATTTTATTATAACCTATATAAGAAATTTCAATAGACTGACGACCAACCGGAACTTTTTCGAAGCGAAAATTTCCAAAGATATCAGTTACTGTACCCCGAATGGGATTAGTATCCACAATGATTACGTTAGCACCAATTACCGCTGATCCTGTAACTTTATCGCTAACTGTTCCCCGCAAAGTTTGAGTAAGATTCACTGTTTCCTGACCAAATGCAGGGAAAAATGAAAACACAATCAGTGAGAATGCGATAGCTTTTTTGATTTCTGCTTTAATTCTAATCATGGATAAATTTACGGAGAGAAAAGTAGTGTGGCAATAAAATTAGGTTAAAATTGGATTGGGATTAAGAGTTGGGTTGGGTTTGTGCAAGATGAGATTGCTTCAGTCGCCCTCGTGCCTTTAATTTCTGCAAGGATATGGCTTTGAGGTGCAGGAAGAGAGATTGCTTCAGTCGCCCTCGTGCCTCATGCTCCTTCGCAATGACGCGGCTTAGGGAGTGCGGAGGGGGAAAAAGTTGGCGGCTTTGCCGCCAACTTTTTTCCCCTTTACTCAAGTGAGAGTAGTCATTGCGAACCGACGAAGGAGGTGAAGCAATCTCTTGTATATTTTCAATTGCTCGTATGAAGTAAATATTTAAAGTAGATTTTGCACTCTAGCAGAAATCATGCATTATCGTTTCATTTAAACGAATCTCCAATCCTCAATACCCTTGAATCCGGAAAGAAAACTTCTAACGTCCATCCTTTTTTTCCCGGCAAGTTGTAGTTCTGTAATCTCAACATAGCCATCTTTAACAGCCACTTTCAGGTGATTCTTGCCATCGGAGAAAAGGGTGCCGGTTTTTTCTGTGTGATTTACGATCTGATAACTGCTTTTAAAAATTTTCACTTGAATTTCTGCATCAGATTTTTTTATCATACTGAAGGCGGCTGGATAGGGACTTAATCCTCTAATCAGATTATGAATTTTTTGAGCAGGTTGATTCCAGTTGATTATACAGTCTTCCTTGAAAATTTTTGGAGCCGGAATAAATTTGGTATTTTTATCTGTAAGCGTGTTCTGTTTTCGGCTTTGGATGGTATTATCAAGAATAGCTTTCACTGTTTTAAGAATCAGTCCGGCACCCATTTCGGTCATCTTATCGTGCAGTTCCCCTGCGGTTTCATTTTCACCAATTTCAATACTTTCCTGCAGCAATACTTCACCGGTATCAATTTTTTCATCGATAAAAAAAGTGGTAAGACCGGTAGTTTTTTCACCATTTATTATAGCCCAGTTAATAGGGGCTGCACCTCTGTATTGCGGCAGGAGAGAGGCGTGCAAGTTAAAAGTACCCATTTTTGGCAATGACCAGACCATTTCGGGAAGCATTCTGAAGGCAACAACTATCTGGATATCAGGTTTTAAATCGGAAATGGCCTGTATGAAGTCGGGATCTTTTAGTTTTTCGGGTTGAAATACTTTTAGTCCTTTTTCTTCAGCAAATATCTTTAGGGGTGGAGAGCTAAGTTTTTTTCCTCTGCCTGCAGGTTTATCAGGAGCAGTGATTACGCCCACCACGTCATAGCCTTCATCCAATAATGCTTTTAGTGGAGGGATTGCGAATTCGGGGGTTCCCATGTATATGATTCTGGTTTTCATAGGTGATGTTTTAATTTTGAGACGCAAAATCTTGCGTCTGTACAATTCTTCATGCCTATTGGAATCCCAATCTTATTCATCTTCCTTGAAATCAACAATATCCAGAAAATGGCCCATTTTATCTCTTTTGGTTTCCATATAATGCCGGTTATGTTTATTTACAGGAATTAATGAAGGTACATTTTTCACAATTTCAATTCCATAACCCTCCAATCCTGCTCTTTTAACAGGATTATTAGTTATCAGCTTTATTTTTCCCAGATTGAGGGCATGCATTATGCTGGCTCCAATGCCATAGTCTCTTTCATCGTCCTTAAAACCTAATTGTATATTTGCCTCCACGGTATCGAGACCTTCTTCCTGAAGTTTATAGGCTTCAATTTTATTAAAGAGTCCTATTCCTCTTCCTTCCTGATTCATATAGATAATGACCCCTGTTCCTGCTTTCTCAATCATTCTCATAGCTTCATGAAGCTGGTCACCACAATCGCATCGATAGGATCCAAAAATATCACCGGTTACACAGGAAGAATGAACCCGTACAAGAACTTCATCATCTTTGGTCCACTTACCCTTAATTAAAGCAACATGTTCCATGCCTGTCGATTTCTGAATAAAAGGGATAAGATGAAAATGACCGTAAGCGGTGGGGAGATCTACTTCAACCCCTTTAATTATGAGGCTTTCAAACTTAAGCCGGTAGGCTATCAGGTCTTTGATACTAATTAGTTTGAGATCCAGATTTTCTCTGATTTCAGCTAACTGGGGTAATCTGGCCATGCTGCCATCTTCATTCATAATCTCAACCAGAGCTCCAACAGGTGAAAAACCTGCAAGTTTGGCGAGGTCAACGGCTGCTTCGGTGTGACCGGCGCGTCGTAATACTCCGTTTTTCTTTGCTTTAAGAGGGAAAATATGCCCGGGTCTGGCTAAATCAGATGGTCTGGTTTTAAGGTTAGCCAGTGCCTGTATGGTTTTTGATCTGTCGGAGGCTGAAATACCTGTGGTGCATCCATGTCCTATTAAATCGACAGATACGGTAAAGGCAGTGTTATGAGAGCTGGTATTTTTGGTTACCATCATTTCGAGTTCCAGCTCCCGGCTTCTCTCCTCGGTAATGGAGGCACAGATGAGTCCCCGACCGTGAGTTGCCATGAAATTCACAATTTCCGGTGTTGTGACATCCGCAGCACAAATAAAATCACCTTCATTTTCCCTGTCCTCATCGTCAACAACAATAACAACTTTTCCGGCCTTGATGTCATCAATCGCCTCTTCTATAGTATTAAATTTAATTTCTTCCAAAACTTATCGTTTAGTGGGTTGCCAGATATTTGTTTTCACGCCAAAAAGATATTTGTAAAAACCTAACAAAAGGGCAATGTTCATGGCAGCGAAATGCGTAATAAACCGCAAAAGTACAATATGAATATTGAATTTCCGCAAAATTATATCTATTAAAGGTATTATAAGCAAAATGTTTTGCAGAATAAACAGATAAAAATAGAAATCTGATTTATCACTTAAGAGGCTGAGACTAATGATTCCGAGCAGTATTAGAAAAGGTCCGATCCACCGTATTATTTTATGCGACATAAAAATGAAGGAGAGGGATGTCCAGGGTTTTAGGAGAATCCTGAAGAAATAGAAAGCATTCTGGAAGTTTCCTGAAGATATCCGAATTTTTCTTTTGAATTCTGTTTTCATCAGATTGGGGACTTCCTCATGACTAATTGCTGAAGTATTCATGATTGCTTTTTTACCGCTTTGAAGTACTTTTAAGGTGATGAAAAAGTCATCGACTGAGAAATTTTCAGGAACCGGCTGAAAGGATGATTTTCGAATAGCGTATATGGCTCCGTATATTCCCATAGTTTGACCCCATATTTTTCCTTCAAAATCTTTCATGCGGATTTCCCGGCTCATAAAGGCTTTTTCCTGGAAAGAAATCCCGTCCTTCTTATTAATCTTAGCCTGAATTCCTCCCCCTACTATGTGAATTTTCTCGTTTTTAAAATGCTTCACCAGTTCAAACAGGGTGTTAATGGTGAAAAATACCTTGGCGTCTGTCAGAACTAATAATTCACCCTTTGCCTGCTCAACCAATTGATTGACCACAGAAGGTTTTCCCTGTCTTTTATCAAAGGGAAAAAATCTGAAGCCCTGATAATTCTCTGTATATACTTTGCATATACGGTTTGTTCCGTCGGTTGATGCATCGGAGCCAACAAGAACCTCAAATTTATTAAGTGGGTAAAGTGTATAATAGATGCTGCGGATTTTTTCAACAATAACCATCTCTTCATTATGAGCGGCTATAATGACAGATATAAAAGGCAGATCGTCATCGGGGGTAAAAACCAAACTGTTTTCCTTTTTATTTCTTGCCAGAATCTTTAAAATAAAAGGATATAAGACATAGGAATGGAAGAGTAAAAATATTGATATCCAGAAGAGTATATTTAAAGTCATGGTTGGTACGATCTGTAAAAGTCGCTTAATTTTTTGCCCGATGCTAAGTTATTAAAATTTTCGAGAATGAATTGTCTGGCTGATGCGGCTATCTGATTGTATTTTTCCTTATTGTTACAAAGCTCAAAAATAATATTTTTCATTTCTTCGGCCTCGTCAGTGATGATGCAATTTTTCAAATGCGTTGCATTTATTCCTTCAATAGCAATTCCGGTAGCAATTACAACTCTTTGCATAATCATTCCCTCTAAAATCTTAATTCTAATTCCACTACCGGTGAATAGAGGAGAAATAAAGATGGCGTATTTGTTCATAAATTCGTAAGCGTTTTCAACTTCACCATGATATATAACCCCATTATCTTTATGTGCGTCCATTCTTTTTGATAACCATTCGGGAGCATTTCTTCCGGCAACATGAAATTCAATTTTTGGGAGCTTCTTTCTGAGATTCAAAAAAACTTCCTCTATAAACCAGATTATTCCTTCCTGATTGGGTGTCCAGTCGAGAGCTCCGATAAAAAATAAGCTCGGGAATTTGCCTTGTTTTGGGGGAGGATAGTTTTCGGGGCTTAGGCCGGTTTGAATTGTAATGGAAGGTATGTCGGAAAATTTGATTAAGTTTTTGCGATCATTTTCGGATATTGAAACCAAAAAATCGCTGCTTAGAACAATTTTTGATTCGAGTTTTTCAATCCGTAGCGAAAGATTCTTCAAATAGAACCTGACAAAAAAATTTCGGGTTCTCAGATATTTTAGTTTCCAGATTTCGTTTTCAACATTATGGGCTCTTAATGATATTTTTGCTTTGGAAAATTTCCTGATAACCGGGATATAATAGCCCATGTAGGGGCCTTCAAGCTGAACAAAATCAGGCTTTTCATTTTCTAATATTTTCTTTAGAAGAATTTCGTACTCATTTGAATAAAAACGTCGGGCATTATAGGGTTCTTTGGAGAAGAGAAAGTTAGCTAAAAGCTGCAGAGGATTTATTCCTGTATTTATATCAACCGACATAAAATGAATTTTTTTTCTTAGTGATTGTGGGATATCATTTATGTTAAAAAAGTGTTTTTTGGTATTCAGGCAAAGCATAGAAATTTCATTGCCTTCATCCGCCAGACTTTCGGCCAGACTTATAGTAGCAATGGCACCGCCATCTTTTTTTGGGAAAGGAACCTTGGATGAAAGGATAAGAATTTTCATTTACGTTCAGATTTCAAACTTTTTACTTATGGCAGTCGGTAAAGTTTAAGAGCATATCATCAGCTTTTATTTTTTATCCCCGGAGCTTTCTTTAACTAAATTCTTCAGGAAATTCCCAAACTTCTTCAGGAAGGTAAAATACGTTTCAACATTCATAATTACAGAATCAGTCGATGCTTTGTAGGATAAGAAAATACTCATAGGTACAATAACAAAAGAAGAGAGCCACATTCCGAAAAATGCAGTGATTACACTTTCAC
The DNA here is from genome assembly GCA_021740585.1 of Bacteroidales bacterium. Lineage (GTDB taxonomy): Bacteria > Bacteroidota > Bacteroidia > Bacteroidales > JAGLSB01. Next base: position 12,025 of record JAIOZM010000068.1, on the reverse strand, counting down.
GTACAAATTTTTCCCCGGTAAGTGAAATGATATAATACAGAAGGAAAAACAGAACAGAAACAACCACCGGCATACCCAATCCGCCTTTTCTGATAATAGCACCAAGTGGGGCGCCGATGAAGAAGAATATAAGGCATGCAAGTGATAATGAGAATTTTCTGTGTTTCTCAATTTCGTACTTTCTTAATCTTCGTACTTTGTTATCGACGTTAATATTTGTATTACTCACAAAATTCATCGTTGTTCTTGCCAGACTTATCGATTGGGTAAGTAATCTTTTTTGTTTGTCTTTATCGTAGCTTGTGAAAAGAGAATCCAAATCAAAATAAACTACCTTAATTGTATCGCTAAGCAGGCTGTCAGCCCTAAGACTGTCGGCACTTATTGTGTCGGGGAGAAATCTTTTTGGTGATTCAATTTTTCTCAGATAATTTTTATTCTTGTAATAACTGCTTTTATCGAGGGTTGTGTTTAAGTTAATCTGATCATCTTTTATTTCATTTTTAAGAGAATCTTCGATATAAAGCAATTGGCTAAGATTCATCATCTGATATGAACTTTTGAATAAATTTTCATCGGTTCTTTTCAATCCAAAATCAGTCAGCTCAATTAAAATTTCCTGTTTGTCAAAGACGTCGCGACGGTGGGGGTATGTTTTTTCACGTGATTTTCCGGTTTTCTTTTTTTGCATTTCCTCGTAAGAATGACCGCTGTAAAGTGTCATAAGCAGAATACTCTCGTCCTCTGTCATCCTCATATAGCCCGAATCGGCAGTGGTTACAATAATGTTCCCCATGCGATCGGTGTGATCGTAGATACGAATATTTTTAAGCAGATTTGTTCGTGCGTCTTTTTCTTCAATTCTAATGCTATAACCATCGATACTATTGTCGAAAACACCTGCTTTAATCTGAAGATCAGGATTTTGTCTTTGAATATCATAAAGCAATGACCTCATTTTCAAGTTTGAATAGGGGAGGACATTGTTATTAAATGCAAAGGCGGCCAGGGTGATAAAGATGGAAACAACCATTACCGGAGCCATAATTTTTTGCAACGAAATGCCGGCAGCTTTAAGAGCCAAAAGCTCATTATATTCGGCCATATTGCCGAAGGTCATAATGGATGAGAGTAAAACAGCCAGAGGAAGAGCCATTGGAACCAGGCTGGCTGAGGTATAAATTAAAAGTTCGGAGATAACCGAAATTTCAAGGCCTTTTCCCACAAGGTCATCGATGTATTTCCACAAAAACTGCATAAGCAGCACAAATACAACAATGAAAAATGTTAGTATAAAAGGTCCTAGAAAAGATTTGACGGTTAATATATGGAGCTTTTTCAACTTTGCGTTTTTCCTGGTTATTAAAACGATGACAAAGCTAAAATATTTTATGACAGGCTCACAATCCTAGTGCGCGTTTTAATTCAGAAATTTGAGAATCCCATAAATCGATGGCGTCGCTTTTTTCATCTTCACCTACAAAGTCGACTATTATCATCGCCAGATCACCGGTAAGTTCATCCTGTTTAATTCTAAATTCAAAATATTCGTCTTCAGGATCTTCGAGCCATCGGAATCTTATAAATTTTAAATCTTTGAGTTGTATAAGCTCCGCTTTTTGCTGGGAGCCTTCCCAATCAAATGTATAAATATTATCAACAACATTAACATCATCTGCAAACCATTCCGTTAATCCACTGGGTGTGCTTAGCCTGTCAAAAAGTACTTTTGGGGATGTATTTAAAGTGTATTCAAGTTCAAATTTGGTATTGCTCATTATTCGGGTATTAATTAAGTCCTTTTGCAATATAGTGAAATATTTTAGAAATAAAAATTTTGTTAAAATGCATTGGTTTTTATGATTGCTTTAATACATATATGGTAATAATGCAAGCCCTCCGGGCTTGTGGTGGTATTCTTATGTTTAGACCCCGGGTGGGACCGGGGTTAATCAAATTGAACCACTCCGTGGTTTTGGGTATTATTTTGACTATATCCATGATGTTCAAACACCAATGATACCCCAACTTGGTTTATGGGTATTGTTAAACCCCGGGTGAGACTTGGGCTAATCCAATGTTACCACTCCGGAGTTTTGGTGGTTTTATTAACCGCGGAGCGGTTATATTGGATTAACCCCGGTCCCGCCCGGAGTAATACGATAACCCCAACACACCTAGCCCTTCGGCCCTTCGACAGGCTCAGGGACCAAACCAGCAACCAGCAACCAGCAAATTTACGACCCTATTTAACTTTCTCAATAATATTTATATTCCTTCGAAAGCTATTACCTTTTGAGTCAACAATAGTCATGAGATGAATACCCGGCGATGGAGTCAGTCCAATCTGATGTATTATTCTCGTTTCACCAACAAATTTGTTGTCCAAATGCCAGAACAATGTTTCATTTCTGTTTCTATGTGAAGCTTCAAATATTATTTTTCCTTTCATTCCGTCATGTTCCACAGGAATATAAATCCCTTCAGTGTTTCCGGGGTATAGAAGTTCAATATATTGATAATCGCTATCCTCTTCACAGCCTGGCATTAAAGGGGGAAGGGAGAGGTAGAATGAATGTTGTTTTTTATAATAATACTCTTGTGCCGGGGGTAAGATAAACCATGAAACGTGGCTCATTTCACCCGGCTTATAGCAACTTGCATTTACTCTAAAAAGGCTGTCGGATGTTAGGTGAAAGGTTTTATGATATGGACAAATTTCGCTAACCAGTCCTGATTTAGGAATGAGCATCTTTTTTACATGCGTACACCGGAGAGAAGCTCTGTGTCCACTTTCCACGCAGATATCTATTTCTTCCATTTCAGAATAAGGTTCAACAAACCAGGCGTCTGTATTGAGAAAGTCAAAAATATCAAACAGAAAAGGAGCTGCACTGGAAACTCCGGTAAGTCCTGTTCTTCCCTCGCCATCAGCGTTTCCTGCCCATACACCAACAACGTAATCTGAATTGAATCCAATCGCCCATGCGTCTCTGAAACCAAAACTGGTGCCTGTTTTCCATGCAATCTGACTTGAAGAGGTAAAATTTTCCCAACCCTGCCTTTCAAAGGGTCGGTTTACATCGCGAAGGGCTTTAAAGGTGTACCAAATGGATCCGGCAGAGAGAGGGAATTTTCTGTTTTTATCTGCAACTTTCGCTTCACTGTTCAGATAAGATAATTCATTATAGGTTTGAATTTCCTGAGGATAATTTCTCAGTATCGCTGCCATTCTTGCATAACAACTTACCAATTCGAGTAAGGAAGTTTCTCCCCCACCGAGAATCAGTGAAAGTCCGTAGTGTTCGGCTGTTTTATCAAAGCTTTTAAATCCCAATTCATTCAACATTAATAAAAACCTGTCGGGACCAAAATTCCGAAGCATTTCCACCGCAGGTACATTCAACGAACGACTTAGAGCCTGAGAAGCAGGAACGGCTCCATTATACTTCATATCAAAATTTTTGGGAGAATAACCGGAGAATTCAACTGGAACATCCCTCACCAGCATATCAGGAAGTAACTCGCCGGATTCCAGCATGGAAGCGTATAACAGGGGTTTGAGAATGCTACCTGTACTTCTTTCGGCAGTAATCATATCAACATCTCCTGCATGCTCCGACACATTTGAATTAAGATTTCCCACATAAGCCAAAATGCGGCCGGTTTTTATGTCGGCAACAATAGCTGCCAGATTGTGGATTTCGTTCTGTGCATTTATTTGCATATGTCGCGTTCCGGTTGTCATCAGATTTTCCTGAAGATTATAATCGATGGTGGTGTGGAATTTTCCTCCCTCTGATGTATTCAGGAATTTGCTTAGTAATTGAGGACTCATTACCGGCATTGAAAACAATACATCGGGGAGTGCTTCAGCTTTTGATAATTTTAATGTGGTAGAGTCAATATGCTTTCTTTCGTAAAGAATTTCTAATAAATAATTTCTTTTTTTCATTAGCATAGGATCGTTTTTCCCGGGGTATATAAGCGATGGGGCATTTGGAAGAACGGCAAGTAAAGCTGCTTCCGACCATGATAATTCATTTGCATTGCGTCCGAAATATCGCCAGGAAGCAGCCTCAATTCCTACTACATTCCCACCAAAGGGAGCGTTGGAAGCATAAATATTCAAAATTTTCTCTTTTGAATACAGAAGTTCCATTTTTAGGGAAATGGCTATTTCATAGATTTTTCTTGCAAGGGTTCGGGGAGGATTATTCCCCGACATACGGGCTACCTGCATGGTTATAGTACTTCCCCCACTAACAATTTTTCTATGTTTGATGTTGAGAAAAAGACTACGGAATAGCGAAACCAGATTAACTCCGGGATGGTAATAGAAATACCGATCTTCAAAGTTTACCGCCGCAATTTTATACTTATCGGGCAGGGCATCTTCAGGGGGAAATCTCCATTGTCCGTCTTTTGCAATATGTGCGCCTAATAATCTCCCGTCGGAAGATAAAACCACAGTTGAATGTGGATTGTTAAAATCTGGTTTCGGAATTACCAAATACAGCAAAATTATTACCGGCAGCGAATAAAAAAGCCAACGAACTTTTCTGTTTCTGCAGACACTATTTAGCCATTCTCTCCGCATTAATCTCTACTCACTTTTACTGCTTTTCCGGGTGTTTTTACAAATATGGAATGGTCATACATCCCTTCACAAACCACACCAGGCAATATATATTCTCCCGCATAAGCCGCTGTAAGATTAAGTACATATACTTTCTTCTTACCTGTATCAAGATCAAAATAAGTATAAACTCTATCGTCTCTGATATCCTGATAGGTATAGCTGCTGTTATTTTCAACTGCAGAACCCTCAAATAACCTGGTATTTAGTATTTCCCAACCTGATGGGAATATTTGTGAGAGGGCAATGTTTTCGATCTTAAACGGACTTAGATTTCTGATTTCAACTTCGGCTGTAAAATCCATTCCCTGAAGTAAATTTCCAGGATCGATTATGGAATTGGACTTGTCGCGATAAATAACCGACATACGTATTCCCCTTTCCTCCTGTTCTGTATTGAAATTTACCGGAGTACCTGTCCAAATAATAGATACATACAAGGCCTTGGATCCATGATTTTCAATCTGAACAGGTATGCTTTTGCTGTTTTCAATATCAAGTGGATAAGAATTAACGAGACTGGTGCTTGTATATTTCTGTTTTTTGGAATTACTTGATAATGAATAGGATAAAGTCTCCTCGGGTGGAGAATCACCAAAAAACTTCGTAAGAGCAATTAGGGACCAGGCGGTTGATTGTGTGGTCATCCATTTTTCTGAAGACAAGGTGCTGGAAATATCGCGGGCAAGTGTAAATGCATTTTCCTTATCACCCAGAATGGTAAGCACAGTTAAAACTACCGCTTTGTTTCTGTCAATGGAGCCGTAATTTTGCGGGAAGCTGTTTCTTGGTGTTAAATCCCGCAGATCGATAAGTTCTGTCGCCACTTCCTTTCTTCCGGCCAGGGCATAGGCGCCTGCCAGATACCACTTTGCAGTCATATCAAGCTCATCTTTCCTTTCCCTCAATCGGTTCATGGCTCCCAGGGCAGGGTCGCCTGAGAGTGATAAAACGTATAATCTATATGCCTGACTAATATGTAAATACATAATATGGGATCTGTAGCTGTAATTATTTGCTTCCCGCTTTAAATACTTTAATAAACCGCTTTTCATTGTAGCAGAAACAGAGTAACCTAATTTCTCAGCCTCAAGGAGGAAATGTGTGGCATAAAGTGTACCCCATTCGCTCTCAGTATTACCACCCGGCCAAAAGGACAATCCACCATTTGGAAGTTGAAAGGATCTTAGTTTTTCTATGCCATTCACTATGTTTGAGCTAATCTCATCCTGTTTCTCCGCTTCAATTTTCGTTATTTTTGAAAGGAATAATTGTGGAAATACAGATGATGTGGTTTGTTCCACACAACCATGTGGGTAGGAAATGAGGTAGCCAAGTCTTTTCTCAAGATTAACCGGAAGGACACCTGAAATTTCAACAACGGCCGTATTGCTTCCTGTTGTTCCGAAGGATGAAATTAATTCTTCATAATTCATTCCCGGTTCGAGGACTTTGAAAAGTGATTTTGTTTCTGGCGGATTTGGATTTCGGATGTTAATATTGATTTCATGCTTTCCGGATTCGTTTCCGGCGACGGCTGAAACTGCAACTTTAGCCTGACCTGTTTTTTCAGCAATTTTATATTCGAATTCAACATCGTATTCTCCGGGTTGACTTATTTCAATAATCTTTGAGGATCCATTTACAGGTATAAGTAAATCTGAGCTCTTAATCTCCACATTTACTTTTTTTATTCCCTCTTCCATAACGAATACCGATACCGGGATTTTTATTTTCTCACCCGGACCCAGAACTCTGGGCATTGTGGCAAGTACCATTACCGGATTGGAAACCTGCACTGTTTTTTCCACATTTCCATAAGCAAAACCATCGGCTGCTATTACCATAGCTCTCACAGAGCCCACATATTGAGGTAAAATTATTTTATGGGTATTTGTTTTTCCTTTTTCCAGCCGGTATGGTCCCAGAACTTTAACCACAGGCTCAAATCTTTTGGCTTTGTTCTTAGAATTGTCAACAGCTTCTTCATCTCCACCTATAGCAAACATTCTCTCCAGTTCACCTCCGTAGGCGCCCAAAACATAACGGTACATATCCCAGGTTTTTACTCCGAGCGCTTCTTTTTGATAAAATGATGGCCATGGATCCGGCGTTTTAAATGATGTAAGGTCGAGGATTCCTTCATCAACAATAGCCAGGGTGTAATACATTGCTCTGCCATTACTCTCACTTATACTAATATCGAATTGCTTTTCAGGTTTAAGTTTATCCGGCATGCTCAGAACAGGGTAGAGGTGTGACTTTGGATCTTCTACAAGTATTGGACTTATGCCATACATCCTTATTGGCAAGTCATTTGCAGTTTCAGAATGCGGATTTAATAAACTGATATGAATATAGGCATTTGGCGACATTTCAGCGGTAGCGGTAAAGCGATAAATAGTATTTTCTTTAATATCCTGTACCCATTCCTGCTTTATTAGCTTTGAACCGTTTTCAATACTTACCAGAGCGGTGGATGTTAGTCCGGCCGGGAAGTTAATTGTTACCTGTTCACCCACACTGTAAGTATCCTTATCGGTTGAAACAGCCAAAATATCTGCTCCGCCTGTCCCATTTTGCCTACCCCATGGCCAGTCGAAGTAAACAACTTCACCTGCCGTATTACCCGAGGGTAGTGTTACATAAACCAAATACCTTCCCCAGGAATTTTTAGGAACTTTCAAACTGAAAGAGCCTGTTCCATCAGAAGCGGTGGCAATTTTTTTAGTAAATACCGGACGGTGATAGGTTTTTCCGGCATAAGACGCGAGATTTTCACCGGAACGACTCCACCAATATCTCCATTCAAGTTTAAAAACTTTTACCTCAATGTTTGAAGCGCTGACGGGGAGACCAGATTCACTTACTGTAACAATATCGAATGTATGTTCCTTATCGGTATCGAGTCGTTTGTATTTCTCATTGGACCAAGGGATAGTAAATCCAACATATTTCCTGAATGGAGATACTTTTTTTGTTATACGATTTATGCTAAAGTCGCCGCCTGATTCAAACACTCTGGTTATGAAAGTTGCATTTAGCATTCCATTCACATTAGAATTTGGTTTGAAGAAAAAATTAACATTTGCTTCGCCATTAGTATCGAGGTTCGATTCAAAAACGTCCATTTCCGGTAGGTAGGCACTTTCCAAAGGTGCATCGAAAATAAACTCCGGATAGTCTTTAAAACTTGTCCTTATGGGCATGAAATTTGCACCAATTTTTGCTTTCATTCCTGAAGCCGGTGTGCCGTGAAGCCATTTGGAGGAAAGCAAGGCACTATTATTTTCGCCCGCAATTAATAACTCTTCAGAGAACTCGAGATTAATCTTAAGTCGGTTTGGCTTTACAGTTTCAATCCGGATCTGTTTGTTAAACTCTGTTCCGCCAATCCTTACAGTGGCATTCCAGTTTCCCGTTGGGGCATCGTCTTCGGTTATAAAATAGAAAGGATATATGATCCGATCCGATTTTGACCGGGTTATCCGTTTAATGATCTGGCCGCGCGAGTCTGTAAGTTCAAAAACTATAGGATGCCCCTCAGGCAACCAATTCTCCCTGTCCTCAAGGATGAAGGCTACAAAAACTGAATCGCCGGGACGCCATACCCCCCTCTCCCCATAAAGGAAACCTTTTAATCCAAGTTCGGTCTGTTTGCCTGAAACATCGAAATTACTCATCGACAGGGAATTCCCATCTTCCGTTTTCAGGTATCCAATATCATCATTCTTAGTGGCCACAATCAAAAACGGATCCCTGTCTGACTGAAAGGCTGCGAAGCCGTCTCTGTCTGACTTAACGGTTGTAATTAATTGATTTTGAAAATCATAAGCCTTAATTTCCACGTCCTGAACCGGCTTGGCAGTGGTTAAATTTGTGATAATAAGGTTCATTCGTTTATTGACATCCTTTTTTGCAATAATGCCAAAATTGGAACCCAGAATATTTCTGTTTACAAATTTGCCCGGTGAATAATAGGATTGCGAGCAAGGATTGTCGCTTGTTTCCCAATTATAATAATGGTTATAAAAGACACTTTCATAAGAGTTGAATGTAGAGTTTCCTTCTTCTTCAACGGGAGAATAATACTTGTCTGCATTTGGATCGGGAGCACATGGGTATATTGCATACGATTTTCTGAATCCTATTTCTAGTCTGTAAATGGCGCCTTTTTCAACTTCAATCAAATCTGAAAGATCGATGGTAAAATAATTCCAGGTTCCATAATCGATTTCCCTGTCAGATTTAAGATCGATTTTAACCCGTTTAACCACCCGGCCCACATAATTCAATCTCCAATCTTCATTGAGATCATTATTTTGAAGAAAGCTGTGAATGTTATTGGTAAAAATCTTGCTTATACGCACATCTACGGCATTAAGGTTAACCGCTTCAAAAGGAAAAATCAAGCCTTCGCTTTGAGGTACTATTACACCATCGTCTGAAAGTCTCAGCCCAGGTTTTAATCCCCCGAAGTCCACCACCAGATTAACAGGATCTCCAAGCTGATGACCGAATGTGTTTGAAAGAGATCCGTCAACAATAACATTGTGTTTTCCGGTTAATCTGGTATTGGGGAATACCTGGAGTATGTTATTTTCCTTTATAATTCTTGACACAGAAACGCCATCGATAGTAACCATACCTGTAACTTCCTGATCGGATTTAATCCTGTCGCTGAATTCTACAGCAAGGTAGATTGACGGATAGCTGATTATTCTGGTAGAGGTGAGTTTAAAATCCTTTAGGGAAGGCACTTTTATCAGTTTGCTATCAACATTATCTGCCTTAACAGCTTTGCCATTCCATTTTATAAGGACTTCACTTTCTTCATCAAATCGCATTACATTTTTAATAATGAGACTGTGTTTTCTGCTCTCCGGACTATGTTCCCAAAGTAATTCGAGTTCAGTATTGTTCTGTGAAGCAGAAAATATCTTTTCTATTTCATCAGTTTCGAATTCGTCTGTTGTATTAATTTGTGCATTTATAGTATAGATCTTGTCGTTTTCATCAGAAAGTGTTAATCCATAGATATCTACATTAAAATTCTTTTCCGGTGTAAAAACAATGAAGTCGAGATCATTCATTTTCCCTTTACCACCAAAAATCTTTTTAAGTTTAAGTTTTACTTTATACTCCGTAGCCCAATCAAATTTATTTTCAGGGGTGAAAATCAGGGTTGACACATCGTCCCATATTGCACTTCCCTCTATAGATGGATTAAAAGTAAGGGTGCCGGATTCAAGACCTGACCCAACTTTTTCTGTATCTATAACAGGTTTTATAAATTTTATAATTACATCAGAGGATCTTGCAATGGGACCTGCGGTATAACCTGACACATACTCGCTAAGCTGTGGATATGGTTCATTAGCAGCCTGTTTTGATTTATTGCATGCAGAGGCAGACAGGATAATTAAAACTAGAATTACCAGATGAGTAAGGTTTACTGATTTCATAGATACGGTTTTTATATGAGTCTTCAAATTCGACTATATAAAAATAACATTTTCGTTTGATTAAAAAAGACGTTTGTCTCTTTTTAAAATGCTGTTTTATAATGAATTTTCCGGCTAAGTGGGATTGGTTAGAAAAAAAAATACGAAACTAATTTTTCTCTCTCAAACTTGGCTAAGCTGATCCTAATGAATTAGAATAAAATTAAGACAGGAAATACCCTCTAAAATACAATTATTTTTTCACCATTTTTAGTGAGATAGGAGAATTCAATTCGCTTTTTAGGACAAGGATATACAATCCGGTTTTCAGCATAGAAACATCCAGATTGTTCGAGCTTATTTCTTTAGATAAAATCAATTGTCCTTTGCTGTTATACATATCGATTTTGTTGTATCCCATTGAAATGACTTTAGTTAGCTGGATGTTGTCAATGAATGGATTTGGATAAAGAACATTTTGATGATTCCCATCAGAAAATCCCGGGACTCCAACAGTAGGATCCAGTTCTTCAATTGAAAAATCAGAGAATAATACCTGTTCATCCCTGAGGCTTCCTGCGTCATTAAGACTTCGGTATATTCCCCATTTAGGACGTTGAAAGGAAGCATCGGTTTTCCACATTCTGATATCATAATTGGAGTAGCTGAAAAGAATGGTACTATCGCTAACTTTTGACAATGTTACTTCATATTCACCGGTTTCGACTTCGCCGTATAAAATTCTTTCGGTAACATCTATCCATTCACCTTTAAACGGCGTAAGATCTGTTTTTTTCAGTGTTGTCTGAGTAGTATTTTTGGCGTAGCGTAATTCAAACTGATCGGGATTCCCTTTTCTGGTGGTAAAAGTAATGAGTGGCATACTCTCTTCAGGCCCGTCGACAGCCTTAATCTGATGGATATGGGTGAAGCTTGAAGATGACTGAAAAGCAGAATCGAGTTTGAACTTCCATTTGTATTCAACCAATTCACCTTCAACTCCTTTAAGATTTGCAGGTGAGGCGCTGTAGGTTTTAATCTCACATCGTTGTCGGTCGAAATAAATGCAACGGTCGTTATCGGGGGTAACATGTATATGAAACCGGAATACATATTTGTTTAATGTTGAATCGAAAACCTCATCAATATGTCGGCCAAATTCAGGATGGGCGCAATCGGGTGTTTCAATAACATTGGCTCCGGGTGCTAAAACGGAATTAATAAGTTCGTAGGTATTTCCTGGTCCATCAGCGTTCAGGATTATTTGTGATGTAGCCGGTTTGAAAAGAATGGTTAAAAGGAATAAAATGAATAAGTACTTTTTCATAATCAAGCATTTGAAATCATTGTTTTAATAATATTGGTCGGGCAAAAGTTCTCTAATCCTGATCCATTCTACGGGACTTTTGGCTTATAGTTTCTATTCACACGGCTTAGAGTGCAAAATTAATTAAAAATGTGCATTTATCTAATTTTAGGGGAGTCTTAAAATGCCGCTTAGATTTAATCCACTCATATAATCACCCATTTTCATTTAGGAATAAGATTTTCTATACTTTACATCTTCCCTTCCACATACTTTGATGGTTCATAAAAAAAGGAAGTGGTTTTGATAAGTCGAGATAAGCAAATAATTCAGTTTTTTTTCCAAAGGTTTTATTAGAAAAAAATAATTTCTATATTTGCAGGCCGTTTAAAAAAAAATAGGGCGAGGTAGCTCAGCTGGTTAGAGCGCATGATTCATAATCATGAGGCCGGCGGTTCAAGTCCGCCTCTCGCTACAAAAAAGCCACTGCAATTATTTTGCAGTGGCTTTTTGTATTTTTACTTAATGAATTTTTATACTTACATCATCTACAGCGCATCAATAAATCGCTACTATACAGGCAGCTGTAGCGATCTAAAAAAGAGACTTCAACGACATAATGATGGCGCAACCCCT
>JAIOZM010000067.1 GCA_021740585.1 Bacteroidales bacterium | reverse complement strand
AGCCTTTAAACCTCCTCCCATTGATAACCCAATAGCATATGAAGTTAATATTTCCATGTTCGCTTCATTTTCATTTTTAACTAAATAATCTAATCTTGGCCCAAAGCTCACATAAGGGTAAAAAGTATTCAAAATGGGGAATTTTAGGTCAAAATATGTATTAATAGTTAAATATGTAATATCCACCTTATTTGTTATATAACTTGAACCATATGGACTAGTATACCAATAGCCATCTTCGCCTTTTTTATTTATGTAACCGAGATTGGTAGATAAATTAAAGAATTTCTTATTCCAATAATCTGTACCAATAAATATATTTTGACCTATTAAAGGTTCCGTAAACCCTTTAATTTCCGTTCCATTTATTCCGTCAATTGTAGAGTGATTTTTACCAAATTGTAGAGTGAGAATTTGGCTATTGCAAAGTCCGCTCAAAAAAGCCAACCACAGGAATATCAATATTTTCCTCATTTTGTCTCGATTGTTATATTAGCGCCAACGGTCGGGGTATGTGCTGGTGGCCGACAGAACGATTGATTTCAGATTAAAGTTATACATAATAATTGAGAAGTATTTCGTTTGGACGAAATAATGGCCACTGGCATATACCGTTACGTACTGTCTCCCTTTTATTAGGTTAAATTTCAAATTCTCTTTTTATTGTTGCTAGAACCTCTCCAAATGTTTCCTTAATATTTCCTTTTGAATATCTAAGTTGTTGAATTCCGTCCACATTGCTGAAATTCTCTATACCTTCTTCGACTAACATCAAAGCTCTATTAAACCCCAATCTGCCCTGAAATAATCCTGCTTCGTGAATTACGTTCTGTCTTGCTCTGATTTCATCATTTGCCATGATATCTTCACCCGTGAGAACAATTAGTGCAAATGAAGAGCTATCTAACATTGATTGTAAAATGTCACGAATTGTATGCCCTGCTCTTGCCCCTGTTTCGTATGCTTCAATTCTGATATTATGTTTGTAATGAAGATGATCTGCTAATTCATTCCAGTCTTTTTTTCTTCCATGACCTATAAAAATAATTGGATTTTCCTTTTCAGGAATATTTTCATCTTTTGGCACTTGGCATTTTTTTGAACCTGAATCGAAAATATTGAAAATTGCTTCAATTTCGTCTCTATTATTTCCATTGACGCCTAATTCAGTAGTTTTTTGTAAGAAGTATAAGTAATCCCAAATCCATTCGATTTGTGGACAAAATTAAGATGTACCCACTTTGGTTCTTTAATATAATCAGAATAGAATTCAGATAAGTTATCATGTTGCCAAGCCTCATCTTGTAATGTAATCCTTAATGAAATCGGATCGATTTTATCAACTTTAGTAATTTCTTCTAATTTTTTAATTGCTTTTTGGATTACCTCGACTGAAAAAAAAGTGTATTTATATTCTTTACTTTTGTTCATATTACTTTTTTGTTTTAGCTATACAAAATGTCGAAAATTATTATGTCTGATTGCATTGCTTAAACACAACGTCTTAACAAAAACAGAAAAGCCAGTATTAGGATTGGGGCTGAGAAATGCAAAATAAGGTTTCAAGAAATTAGTTAAAGCTTTTCAGGGCATCATCCACATTGTTGTATATCTCAAATACATTGTGCAATTGCAAAAGCTTAAACAACTCCATTACTTCTTCAGAAATATTTGATATTTTAAAAAAGCCATAATTATTATTAGCCGTTTTCATAATAGACAAAAAGACTCCAAACCCGGAGCTGTCGATAAATGAAATGCCCTTCAGGTTTAAAACTAAACGTGTGTTCGGGCTATTATACAATGCTTTAACTTCAGCCTTTACCGATTCTGTAGTTAGTGCGTTAAAACGATTTGTTTCTTCAAATGAGATGATATATATACCATCTTTTTTTTCTGTTTTTAACATATAAATTTTCCCTTAATTTGGATTAATTTTATTTATATATTGGTTTAACTCCTTTATAGCCTCATGACTTTCAGTCTTGAAAAAATCAACAGAATTCTGATATTCTTCAATATTTTTGAGCTTTTTAGTATTTGCCTCCAGTTCCTTTAACTTAACAGACAATTCTTTCATGCCCATTATTGAAACCGTTGAGTTGGCTTTGTGTGCTAATTTCCCCAGGGCATCAAAATTTTTATTGTCCAGAAAATCCTGCATGTTGGCAGAAAATTCTATCACCTGTTCTTTGAAAATTTCAATTAATTCAACAATAAGTTCCTTGCTATCACCACTCATCGTTCTTAAATAATCCAAATTAGTCCTCATTTATTGAATCTTGTTTTAGCTAAAAGTAATAATCTAATTGTAGTAAATACTAAACTGTTAATTAAAAGTAAATTTATTTCTTTAATTTTAGATATAAAAGCCTTTTATTTACAATAATAACAATCTCCGATTATTTTCGTATAAAATAAGTGAAGATTTAATACCAAATAGAATTTACTTAAGAATAATACACAAAAAATAATAATCCATGCAACTGCAATTAACAGGATGCTGTCTTTGTAACATATCGTTGGATATTATACATTTACTGTGAATTTTAAGTGGAAGGAATAATTCTGGCAAAAAGAAAATACTAAATCTGGTGTTGTATCCTTCTGTTAATAAAATAAACATTAGTGTCAGGTAATTTTTATTTAGATTGTTCATAAAAAAAAATCCGGGTGGCTTTTTGCCTAAATGGTGGGAATATCCGGATATTTGAATGCTGGTTATTATTTAGACTTTGTGAATAAATAAATTATAAACAAATGAAACGAATAAATGCTTTACTTTTTTTACTACTGTTCATCAGTGGAATGTCTTTTTCTCAGGGCCCCGATAAGGCTAAAAAGGAATCAGAGAAAGCTTATAATAAGGCAGTTGAATTCATTCAGCAGGGTGAATATTCCGATGCTGTGAATTCACTGAATTTTTGTCTGGAATTAATACCGGATTTTTCTGAAGCGAAAATGTTGAGGGCTAAATCTAATGTAGAGCTGAATAATATACAAGAGGCATTAACTGATTTCAATTCTATAATTGCGAATAATCCAAAGTCGGGTGAAGCATACTTTTTCCTGGCGTATTTGAGTTTTGTATCGGATACTGCTAGCGGCATACTTGAGAATTTTGATCTGGCAATAAAAAACGGGTATACTGATTATCAGGCTTATTATTACCGGGGATTGTATAAATTATTGCTTGAAGATTACTCAGGGTCTATCAAAGATCTGACCGAAGCAGTTACTAAAAATCCAAACCTTCCAAAGGCTTACCACGACAGGGCTACGGCTAAAAGAGCACTGGGTGACCTGCAAGGAGCATTGTACGATTACAGGCTCGCAACAAATTATGAACATGATTTTCCCCTGGCATTTAATAATATGGGAAGCGTAAAAATAATTCTGGGCGATTTTGAAGGTGCACTGGAAGATTACAATGTCGCAATTACACTCGACCCTCAGTTCGCTATGGCATATAATAACAGAGGGAAAGTTCATTATTTTCTGGGAGATTATGAGTCTGCTCTGGCCGACTTCGATAGCGCTATTCAATTAAATAGCCAATACTCTTATGCAAATAATAATAAAGCCAGTACTGTGGCAAAACAGAATGATTATGAATTGTCTGTTTCCTTATTTGACAAAATTATTACCGATAAACCCGATTATGGTCATGCTTTCCTTAACCGGGGTTTGGTAAAAGAACTTATGGGTGATTTGGATGGTGCCTGTACCGACTGGAATATGGCTATCCAACTTGGTGTTGTGGAGGCTGAAAAATATATTAAAGAATGTAAGTAGTGAAACATAAGGGTTATTGTTGAACAAAACGATCTTAAATTTCTGAACAGTATCGGTAAAGTCTGATATAAAAGTTTCAAAATGATGGTAAAAATAAATTCTTGACAAATGAAATCTATATTAAGTTTATTGGCATTTCTGTTTTTGATTGAATTTTCAATTTTTTCCCAAAAGGAAAAAGATGAATATGAATTGAAAATAAAAAAGAAAGATTTTAAAACGGAGCAGGAGGAAGGATTGAAGGAAGCCTGGAAAAGTTTGAAACTTGCTGAAGTATATTTCGATGGCGGAGTAGGGACCTATCCCTTAGCTCGTGATCATTATCTTTTTGCCTATCAGTACAATAGCGAAAATGCCATCTTAAATTACAGGATAGGCGTTTGCTATTTATATACCGATGATAAATTTGAGGCTCTGAAATATTTAAGAAAAGCATTTAACGGTACTCCGGATCTTCATCCCGATTTAGAATATTACCTCGGCCGAGCCTATCATCTGGTAATGGATTTCGATAAGGCAACCGAGCATTATAAAGGATTCAGAACTAAAGCTTCAGCTCTTGGAATGATAGATAAAGTGGTTGAGATCGATAAGCTTTTGATGGAATGTATTAGTGGAAAAGAGATCATTGAGAATCCATTGAGGGTAATTATTGCGAATATGGGTGACAGTATAAATTCAAATGCCGACGATTATTTCTCAATCTTCAATGCCGATGGGACCCTAATGTATTTAACCTCAAGAAGATCACAAGGGAAAAAGGATGTTAGAAATCCCTACGACAATAAATATTTTGAAGATATTTATTATTCTAAGCTGGATGATAAGGGAGTATGGTCTGCTGCAAGATTGCTGGAAGGAAAGATTAATACCACCAGCAATGAGTCTCTCGTAGGAATGTCTCCGGAAGGGGACAAACTTTTTATCTATAGCGGTAAAAAACATGGCGGCGATGTATTAATAGCTAGTCACCATCCGACTAAAGATTTTTGGAAATCACCTAAAAAGATGCAGAAAAATCTTAGGAGTGAGCAGGCTGAAGGAAGTGTTTTCCTGAATGCAAGCCAGGATACATTGTATTTTATTTCTGCTAATGAGGAACTTACTCAGGGAGGTAAGGATATACTATATACAACTTTGGACCAGGAAACCGGGAAGTGGAAGGATCCGGTTAATATGGGAAGCCTGATTAATACAAGCTACGACGAAGAAGGAATCTTTCTTACTCCTTTAGGTAATGAAATGTACTTCTCATCGAAAGGTCATAATACAATGGGAGGCTTCGATATATTTTATACCTATATTCAGGAGGATGGAACATGGTCGGATCCTAAAAATATAGGGTATCCAATAAATACTCCTGATAACGATTTGTTTTTTTCAATTCCTGAAAATGGAAATTATGCCTACTATTCCACCATAAGAAACGGAGGCATGGGAGCAAAGGATATTTATAAAATTACCTTCCTGGGTTCTGAAAAAGAACTTATTTTAGATGCTGAAGATATTCTTATTTCCGGAATTCCTGATGAGAAAAAAATTGGGTTCTACTCACTTCCGGAGTTAATCGAGATTGACTCGTTCTACTATCTTACTGGTAGAATAGTTGACAGCGAAACAGGTGCAGGATTATTCGGGAAGATCGAGTTCATTGATATAGATAATTCAGTAGTGGCAGCTACGGCGATTTCAAGTGATAGTGGCGAGTATAAAGTCAAATTTACTGAAGGGAAAAACTATGGTGTAGAAGTAGTGGTGAAGGATTACCTGTTCTATCTCGATGTGGTTAATATGACAAAAGCAACTACAGATGAAGCTATGGTGGTTGATTTTCGTTTAGATAAAATTAAAGTAGGAACCAAGGTTGTATTGGAAAATATTTACTTTGAAACCAGTAAAGCCACGCTTAAATCAGATTCGTACGATCAATTAAATCAGGTTATTAAATTGCTCGAGAATAACGAAACAATACGTCTTGAAATCTCAGGCCATACCGATAATACCGGTTCTCTGAAAATTAATACAAAGCTTTCTGAAGAAAGAGCAAAAGCTGTAGTCGATTACATTGTTTCTCAGGGAATTAGCTCCTCCAGACTTGAGTGGAAAGGTTACGCCTTTACTCAGCCCATTGGACCTAATGATACTGAGGAAGGGAGAGAAAAGAACAGAAGAGTGGAATTCAAGGTGCTTTCAAAATAAAATTGTAATAACTTTTAATAAATACGAAAATGAGTCGCAGGAAATTTTAATTCCTGCGATTCTGCTTTTAAACAAGTTTTTATCTCCTGAAAAATAAAATACTTTTGTGTGAGATTTCGGGATTCAATATTCTGTCGCCAGAATTACATTTAATAATAATTTTAATGAAGTATACAATTTTTAACGAAAAGCATAAGGCTGCCGGTGCAAAAATGGTTGAATTTGCAGGATTCGAAATGCCTGTAGAATATTCAGGTGTAACAAACGAACACATTAATGTAAGAGAGAAAGTGGGACTGTTCGATGTTTCCCATATGGGTGAGTTTTGGATTAAAGGTGATATGGCAAGGGATTTGGTACAAAAGATCACCAGCAATGATGTAGACAAGCTTGAACCGGGTAAAATTCAATATTCCTGCTTCCCAAACGGAAAGGGTGGTATAGTCGATGATTTATTGGTTTATAAATATGAGAAAAATAAATATCTTCTGGTGGTAAATGCTTCAAATATGGAAAAGGATTGGGCATGGGTGAAAGAGTGTAATACCATGAATGCAGAAATCGAAAATGCTTCCGATGATATTTCCCAGGTGGCAGTGCAGGGCCCTATGGCTGTTAATCTGCTTCAAAAACTAACGGACACTGATCTTTCCAATATCCCATATTATTCCTTTAAAACTGCTAAGTTAGGCGGGATTGACGAGGTAATTATCTCAAATACAGGGTATACTGGTGCAGGTGGTTTTGAATTGTATTTTTACAGCTCTGAAGGGAATGCAATTTGGGATAAAATTATGGAAGCAGGTAAGGAATTTGGTATTTTACCTGCCGGCTTAGCGTCGAGAGATACCCTCCGTCTTGAAATGGGATTCTGTTTGTATGGAAATGAAATAAATGATACTACTTCTCCTCTTGAGGCAGGATTGGGATGGATTACAAAATTTACAGAAAACAATAATTTTATCGACAAGGAGTTTCTTCTTAAACAAAAGGAAGCCGGACTCAAAAGGAAACTGGTGGGTTTTGAAATGATTGATCGTG
Source organism: Bacteroidales bacterium (assembly GCA_021740585.1). Lineage (GTDB taxonomy): Bacteria > Bacteroidota > Bacteroidia > Bacteroidales > JAGLSB01. Next base: position 15,952 of record JAIOZM010000067.1, on the reverse strand, counting down.
GTATACCAAGGCAGCATTATACAGTAGTCAATGCAGCTAATGAAGAAATTGGGGAGGTGACTTCAGGTACTATGTCTCCAATGTTGAAGAAGGGAATAGGGATGGCTTATGTAAAGTCTGAATATGCCTTAACGGGAAGAGAAATTTTTATCTCGGTGCGAAATAAAGACCTTAAAGCTCAAATTGTAAAATTGCCTTTCTACAAAGCGGTTTAATGAATTCTAATTAATTACTGAATAAAAAAATTGTGGAAAATAAAAAGAAGATTGAAGTTTGTTTAAGTCCTGCTTTGTACGGTAATTATGAAAATAAAGAAGCGATAGCCGTTGTAACCGACGTTCTCAGGGCTTCTTCAGCAATTGTTGCTGCATTTATGAATGGCGCGAAAAAAATTATTCCCGTGGCAACACTCGAAGAAGCTAAAGAAATGAAAGAAGCTGGTTATATGGTAGCTGCCGAACGGGATGGAATCGTTAGGGATTTTGCCGATTTTGGAAACTCACCCTTCAATTTTACGGCAGAAAGAGTTGAAAACCACGATATAGTGTATTCAACCACCAATGGAACTCAGGCCATTCAGTTGGCGTCTTCATCAAAACAGGTTTTGGTTGGAACTTTTTTAAACCTGCAGGGAGTGGTTGATCATCTGATTAAAAAAAATGATGAAGTTCTAATACTTTGTGCCGGTTGGAAGAACAAAATAAACATTGAGGATACACTTTTTGCCGGCGCTGTGGTTGATGCCTTGTTGAAAACAAATCAGTTTTATACAATTTGCGATTCTGCATATATAGCACAGGATTTATGGTTACTCGCCAAAAATAATCTTGTGGAATATATCCAAAAAGCAGCTCAACGTACTCGCTTACAGAAGAATAATCTGGATGATGTTATAGAATATTGTCATACTTTGAATCTAACTTCTATTGTCCCTGTCCTAAAAGACGATTATCTGGTGAAGCTTTAGAATTTCAATTATTGTGATTTAATTAACAATAAACTATTATTTATTAACCATTGAGCCATTTTTACTTAAGATTAGTAATTAATTCGCTAATTTTACATCAATATTAATTTAATCTTTCTTACTATGAAAAAGTATAATTTTTCCGCCGGACCTTCAATTCTTTCTCCGTATACCATCGAAAACACAGCAAAAGGCATCTTGAATTTGAATGATTCCGGATTGTCGGTAATGGAGATTTCTCACAGAAGTAAAGACTTTATAGCTATTTTGGCTGAAGCGCAGGAACTGTTTAAAGAACTTTTGAGAATCCCGGACGGATACTCAGTTCTGTTTTTACACGGAGGAGCAAGCCTTCAATTTGCTATGATTCCATATAATTATCTGAATAAAAAAGCCGCTTACCTCGATACCGGTACATGGGCAGCTAATGCTATAAAAGAGGCAAAATTATTTGGTGAAGTTGCTGTAGTCGGTTCATCAAAAGACAAAATCTATAATTATATTCCTAAGGATTATACCGTTCCGGCAGATGCTGATTATTTCCATATTACAACCAATAATACCATTTACGGAACAGAGATTAAAAAAGATTTAGATTGTAAGGTTCCCCTCATTGCTGATATGTCTTCAGATATCTTTAGCAGGCCAATGGATGTTTCAAAATATACCATGATTTATGGTGGAGCTCAGAAAAACCTTGCTCCTGCAGGTGTTGCTTTCGTAATAATAAAGAACGATTCCTTAGGAAAAGTAGACCGGGCTATACCTACAATGCTTAGTTATGCAACGCATATCGAAAAAGATTCTATGTTTAACACACCTCCATGTCTTTCAATTTATGCCGCCCTTCACACCCTTAGATGGTATAAACAAATTGGTGGCATTGAAGTAATGTATAAGGCAAACCTTAAAAAAGCTGCCTTGCTGTACGATGAGATTGAGAGAAACAAAATGTTTGTTGCTAATATTCCAAATGTGGAAGATCGCTCCATTATGAACGTTACTTTTGTAATGAGTGAAGCCTACAAGGAAAAAGAAGCAGATTTTGCAAAGTTTGCCAGCTCATTGGGAATAGTAGGAATTGCCGGTCATCGTTCAATCGGAGGATTCAGAGCTTCCATTTATAATGCTATGCCTATTGAAACGGTTGCCGTGCTTACAAATGCAATGAAAGAATTCGAAAGTAAAAATTAAAACCATATACAATGAAAATATTAGTAGCTACTGAAAAACCATTTTCTAAAACAGCGGTCGATAATATAAGAGAAGTGGTAAGAGAATCGGGGAATGAATTTCTTTTACTTGAAAAATATACAGACAAGAGCGATCTGCTTAATGCTGTAAAAGATGTCGAAGCTCTTATAGTACGAAGCGATATCGTTGATGATAAAGTAATCGAAGCAGGAAAGAAACTAAAAATTGTTGTCAGAGCCGGAGCCGGATACGACAATATTGATTTGAAAGCTGCATCAGCTAAAAAAATCGTGGTAATGAATACTCCCGGCCAGAATTCAAATGCTGTGGCTGAACTTGTTTTTGGAATGATGATTTTAATGAACAGGAAAAATTATTCGGGAGCAACAGGGGAAGAACTCAGAGGGAAAAAAATCGGAATCCATGCCTACGGTTATGTGGGTAGAATAGTTGGTCTTATCGCTAAAGGCTTTGGAATGAAAGTATATGCCTTCGATCCATTTGTCGAAAAAGTAATGGTGGAAAATGATGGGGTTAAATGGGAAGAGTCGGCGGAATCACTGTATTCTAAGTGCCAATATATCTCCTTGCATCTGCCTGCTAATAATAAAACAATTGCCAGTATTAATTACGATCTTCTTAAAAATATGCCAGAAGGTGCTACTGTTATAAATACAGCAAGAAAAGAAGTTATTGACGAAGATGGACTGTTAAGAATGTTCCAAATAAGAAAAGATTTCAGGTACTTATCTGATATAGCTCCTGATAATGCTGAAATTTTGCTCCGCGACTTCTCCGACAGATGTTTCCTGACTCCTAAAAAAATGGGAGCCCAAACTGCTGAGGCTAATCTGAACTCGGGTGTTGCCGCTGCTACGCAAATCGTTAATTTCATAGATAACGGAGATGTTAAATTTCAGGTTAACAAATTTTAATACTTTATAATTTAAGAAAAAGTACCTAAAAAGTTATTATGGCTATATTAAAATCATTTAAAGGATACAGACCCCCAAAGGAAATAGTTCATAAGGTTGCTTCAAGACCCTACGATGTACTTAACTCTGCTGAAGCCAGAATTGAAGTAAAAGGCAATCCTAATTCTTTTCTACATGTAGTTAAACCTGAGGTTGATTTGGCTGAAGATATTGATTTGCATTCTGATACAGTCTATAACAAAGCCAAGGAAAACCTTCAAAAACTAATTAAGGATAAGGTTTTCGTTAAGGATAATGGAGCTTACTTATATATATACGCCCAAACCATGTTTGGAAAAACTCAGTATGGTATCGTAGGTTGCTCTGCCGTTGAGGATTATATGAATGATATAATCAAAAAGCACGAGCTTACCAGACCCGATAAAGAGGAAGACCGGATGAATCATATTCGGGTATCCGGATTTAATGCAGAACCTGTGTTCGTTGCTTATCCAGATCATAAAGACCTGGATGCCATAGTGGCGGAAATTATTAAATTAAGACCTGAATACGATTTTGTTACCGATGATGGTGTTGGTCATCATTTTTGGGTTATTGATGAAAAACAAACCATTAAAACTATAGAAGATATATTTGAAAATGATATTAAATATACTTATGTTGCTGATGGTCATCATCGCACCGCTGCTGCAGCACTGGTGGGAAATGAAAGAAAAAAGATGAACCCAAAGCATACAGGTAAAGAAGAGTATAACTTTTTCCTTACTGTTCTATTTCCTGCCGGGCAGCTTACCATTATCGACTATAATCGTTTGGTTAAGGATTTGAATGGCTTATCTAAGGATGAGTTTTTATCTGCACTTAAGAAAAAATTTAGCCTTAAACTGATGGGTGAAAAGGAATACAAACCTGATGCAATTCACAATTTTTCGATGTATCTCGACGGATTATGGTATTCTTTAACTGCAAATAAGGATACCTACGACGATGAGAATCCGATTCGGAGCCTCGATGTAACCGTTTTGTCAGATTCCATTTTAACACCCATTCTCGGTATCGAAGATCTGAGAAAATCTAACAGAATCGGTTTTGTTGGCGGAATCAGAGGCTTAGGAGAGTTAAAACGAAGGGTTGATTCGGGAGAAATGGCTACTGCTTTTGCTCTTTACCCCGTTTCCATGAAGCAATTAATGGATATTGCAGATACCGGAAATATAATGCCCCCGAAAACAACCTGGTTTGAACCTAAATTGCGGAGCGGACTGGTAATTCATTCACTGGATTAAATGGAAGTGTTAAAATCAAATCGTTTTTTAATCTGATTTTTCTCTTTTTCTGACATTACCTTGACGAATCCTAAAAAACAAAGGTTTTTCAAGTTTATTTTTCTGTCTTTTTTTTTAATTTTGAATTATGTCTGGGACACAGGAAAAATATCTGGCCTTTAAGGAACAGTTGGATCCGAAAATTAAACTGGTTGCCGTTTCTAAAACCAAACCCGAAGAAGAGATTTTGCAACTTTACCATGTGGGACACAGAGCTTTTGGTGAAAATAAAGTTCAGGAACTTGAACGAAAAGCCGGAAATCTTCCGGGTGATATTGAATGGCATATGATCGGTCACCTGCAATCTAATAAAGTTAAGTACATTGCCTCCTTCGTAAATTTAATTCATGCAGTTGATAGCCTGAAGTTATTACGAATAATTAATAATGAAGCAGCAAAACATAATCGGGTCATTAAGTGCTTATTACAGGTTCATATAGCAAAAGAAGAAACTAAGTTTGGTTTTAGTGAAAAAGAATTGACAGTATTTTTGGATGAGCTTAATAAAGAAGAACTTCCGAATGTTTCGATATCCGGATTAATGGGGATGGCAACTTTTACTGATAATTTTATTCAGGTGAAAGAGGAATTCAGGAATCTAAAACTTATTTTTGAGGAGTTAAAGAATACGTATTTTAATAAGTATCCTCTTTTTGCAGATTTGTCAATGGGAATGTCCGACGATTATCAAATCGCAATAGAGGAGGGGGCTACTATAATAAGAATTGGAAGCTTATTATTTGGAGAAAGAAATTATACTAACTAACAAGAAAAAAATGGCAAACTTAACCACATCTTTTGCAGGTCTGAAACTCAGAAATCCGTTCATAATTAGTAGCTCGGGACTTACAAGTTCAGTAGAAAGAATCAGAAAGTTCGATGCTCTGGGTGCTGGCGCTGTGGTGATTAAATCCTTGTTTGAAGAGCAAATATTATTTGAAATAGATTCACTTTCAACCACCTCTGATTATCCGGAAGCATTCGATTATATAAATCGGTATACTAAAGAAAATTCTGTGGGTGAATATCTTGAACTTATACGAAACGCAAAAAAGGCCGTTCAGATCCCTGTAATAGCCAGTATAAATTGTGTAACTGCCGGTGAATGGATTAATTTTGCCAGCCAGATCGAACAAGCTGGTGCTGATGCTCTTGAATTGAACTTGTTTTTTATGCCTGTCGATAAGGATAAGTCGGCTCAGGATTATGAGAAGGTTTATTTTCAAGTGGTTGAGAAGCTCAAAGCAATTATCAGTATTCCTTTAATTATAAAAATCGGAGCCTATTTTACAAATCCTCTGAATCTTATAAATCAGTTATTTTACAGAAAAGTTGATGGGGTTGTAATGTTCAATCGTTTCTATTCTCCTGATGTCGATTTAGATGAAATGACCCTGGTAAGTTCAGATGTCTTCAGCTCTCCGGCCGATCTTAGAAATACCCTTCGCTGGACAGGTATTGTTTCGGGTAAAATTCCTGAAATTAATATCGCTGCTTCAACAGGTATTCATTCCGGTGAAGCAGTTATAAAATTGTTATTGGCCGGAGCAACTTCTGTGCAGGTTTGCTCTGTTTTATATAAAAATGGAGTAGAGTATCTGACCGATATGATAGATAAACTGGAAAGCTGGATGTTAGCTAATAATTATAAATCCTTAGATGAATTCAGAGGTAAAATGAATTATGCAAACTTTAAAGATCCCATGGTGTATGAGAGATCTCAGTTTATGAAATATTTCTCGAATTTACATTAGGAAATTATTCTTCTGTATCGAGTTTGAAAGGGCCGGAGGCAATACTTAATATTGAATGTAGCTCCTGAAGCAGTTTAGCTTTTTCCTTTGAAACAGATTTCGATTTCTCAAGTACCGCTTTGCTGTAGATACTTCGCTTTTGTATGCTTAGTTTTTCAATATTTTCTTCCACCACAGTAAATGCTTCAATGGCAGTAGCTAAGTTTTCATCTGTAACCACATTTATAAAATATTCAATATGCTCAGAATAGTCAAGTCCGTTTTCCCATGCAGTGGAAATTATCTGAGGAAATAATTCCAGATTCTTACTTTTCTTAATTATTTCAACCAGAGCAGGCACCGAATCCTGATTTTTAAGATCTCTAAGGAAGTTTATTACCGACAATGAGATTTCTTCCGGTGGATTGCTATGCAGTAGGGTTCCTAATACCGGAATCAATTCACTATTCCCCTTTTCTCTTAATTCAGATATTGTTTTCTGCACCAAAACCTCATCTCCCGATAAAAGCTTCTTAGTCCATTCTTTTGTCGAACTTTTTATTTCTTTTGATTCCATTTTCAATTATTTATTCAGGGGACAATATTTTACCATTTCATTATAGGCTTCTCTCATCCCATATTCATAGGATCTTTGAAAGCAATAGCAGGCATGATCCTGATCACCTAGTTTCAGACTGGTAAGTCCTTTGAAGTAATAAGCCTTTGCATTCTTCGGATCGAGATCCAGAGCCATAGCCAAATCTCTGTTGGCGTATTTATAAGTACGTGTCTTGAAATAGGTCTCACCCCGCGATAAAAAATAATCGGCTTTGGTCTTATCCATTTCAAGACATTTGTTGAAACATTTCAGGGCGTCGAAATACAGTCCCTCAGATTTGTTTATTTCACCATAGGTGAACCAGGCATAATCATCATCTGGAAAGTACTTTAAGTAAAAATTCATATCTGAAGCAGCAAGCTGCATAAGTCCGCTTTTTTGCAAGGCAATTGCCCGAAAGGGATAAATTTTAAAATTTTTTGGATTAAATTTTATGGCATTATCGAAATCTTCAACAGCCAGCTTATATTTCTCCTGTTGCAAAAGAACTTTTCCCCTCGAAAAATAAAGTTCAGGATTTCTTTTGTCTCCTGCAATTGCCTCATTCAAGTCACTTATTGCAAGACTATAATTCTCAAGTTTTTCATAAATTTCAGCACGTAAAGCCAGTAGGGGAGATTTTCGGTACGATTTTTTTAAGCTCTCGCCTATCAAATTAATGGCTTCAAGATAGTCCTCAGATTTAATCAGGTAATTGATGGATGAAAGAGATTCGTCGAACCCCTTATAGGATGAAGTTGTTTTCCAGTAATCTACCCATAATGCATTGTTATCGAGTGTTTGAATGTCCGGATCCAGTAGTATTTTACTTTCTGGAAGCTTGTAATTCGAATTTAAATGAATATCCAAATATTCTATGGCTTTTTCAACATCTCCTGCTTTTGCATATGCCTTAGTAAGATCAAAAGAAGCCGGTCCTTTTTGTTTTTTTTCAACCATAAGAAATTGCTTAATGGCTTCATCGTTTTGATTCATTTCAAAATAAACCTTTCCAAGATATAAATGAGAATCTGCATTATCACGATCTGTTTCCAGACTTTTATTCAAATAAATCAATGCAGAATCTTTAATTCCTCTCTCATACATAGCAATCCCCATTAAAAGATTCTCATCAGAAAACCTTTGTCCGAATCCACTAGTGCTTGCGTTAACCAGCACCAAAAAGCAGATTATTTTAAAATATAACTTCATCAGCATTGGTTGCTCCTTTTTCGTGAAAAACATGAATGAAACCTACAATATTTCTTACTTCAATCCCACTTATTCTTTTTTCATAAACATCACATATATAATAATATACACCCGGAGAAACAAGTTCATTGGTTTTCTGATGTTTACCATTCCAGTCTATTTCCGGATTCTCAGTTTCAAAAACCACTTGTCCCCATCTGTTGAAAATACTCAAATCAATTTTTTCAACATCCTGATACTCGTAAGGCCTGAGAACATCATTAAATCCATCGTTATTGGGACTAAAAACATTTGGGATTGCATATTTAATACAGTTATCGACTATTACTCTTACAGAAGGGCTGCTTTCATTTCCAAAAGAGTCAACAGCGGTTATATAATAACTTGCAGCCAGTCCGTTTTCTTCACCGGGGAAATGATAATACGTGGTATTTTCTCTGCCCATAATACTGTCAATAACAGTGTTAGGAATATTTAATTGATTGGAATAATAGATTCTATAGCTAACAACATCATCAGAGCAAAAATAGCGGGAGGGGGCATACTGCCAGCTAAGGAAATTATAGAGGCTGTCGCAGTTCGACATAACTTCAAGGGGGGGTGGACAGGGAGCAACAGTATCTTTCGGAATGCCGCAATTTTGATGCGAAATATTGGTATTTGAATACATAATATTGTTCAATTCACGCTTGCCGGTTGACTCAATATAATAACAATATTCTCTGTTGTTAATTAATGCCGAATCAGTATAAAATTCCATAGTCGTTGTTCCTATAGAGTCATATAACCCACTAAGTTCACTATACCTGTATATAGTATAAGATGTGTTTAACCAGGGAACATTTCGCCTTATATTTAATTGAAGCTTATTGTCAGATACCGAAATTTCAGGGTAAAAGCTGGAGGCTATTTCAGGCTTGCCAATTAAGAACTGGTTTCCGGGTGCGTCGTTGTACAATTCAACTTTATAGGAGTAAGGATATAAAATGGTATTCAATCCATTATCAAGGTAGGTGGTGTCATTTAGATCGGAGGTTGAAAAACTATCAATTGCCACAAATCGCTTTCCCCATAAGTCATTCGAACGATATATCAGGTATTTATAGGGTCCATTGGCTGGAATTGTATCCAGACCGAGTGGTTTTGCCCATACAATCTGTATACTTCCATTAGTGGCAGCATCTATAACAGAGACTTCCAAAATGGAAGGAGAACCTGAAACAAGGTTTGTACAGTTTTCTTCACTTGGAAAACTCTCCGATCCATCGTTTAATATGGCAGTTATCCGGTAGCAATATTCAATTCCCTGAAATAATCCGGTACCCTTGTTATTATCGAGAAAGCTTGTGTCGGCATAGGATTTAGTACTTCCAATTAATTGATAACCTGTATATTGAGGTAATCCCGGACTACATGAATCATAAACATAAGTAAAGGAGCCTTCGCGTCTGTAAATATTATAACCTGAGATATCTTCACAACCATATTTTTCCCACTGAAGGTTTGTAGAAACACTTGAAGGAATCAATTCGGGAGTCGCAGGCGGAGGAGCAAGAACTTTAATAGAAAGGTTGTCGATATCTACCAGACTTATATCGCTGTTGTGATCTTCTGTTTTTACAATTACATAATAGGGCTGATTCCTGGCTTGTGCACAGGAGGTTTTCCAGGTAAACAGCGTGGACAAACTCCCCGGTACATTAGAAATTTCTTCCAATGTAGCATTGTTGTCATCATAGGCAAAAGGACCGCCGGTGATAAAGTGGGTAAGATTGTCGCCATCTGAATCGCTCGAATGAATTAGGGTTTGGAAGGTGGTGCCGGCAATTATGCAGAAATTCTTAAGGCTGTCGTTAACAGGCGGATTGTTCATTGTATTAAATACTTCAACCTGCATATCTCTGGCAATATTGCCAATTTTCACTCCCTGCCTCCATTCTTCAATGTTCATGGCAATATTGTAGATACCGGTATCAATGGGAGAATCCCATACCAGATCTCCTGAAATTGGATCTACATAAAGTGTATCCGAGGCTTCCGGATATTCATAATCGCTTATTTCCTCGCCATTTTCTTTCGTGCAAATAGATAAGCGGTATGAGATGCTGTCTCCATCAAAGTCAAAGGCAGCAGGATTGTGAATAAATACCTGATTTAAGGCAGCTTTATCAATAGGGTAGTTTAACAGAACAGGGGTACTGTTATTTCCAAGATCAGGATTTACAGTAATAATTGTTTTAACCGAAAAGATAACATTCACAGAATTTGGAATGTTTTTCACTCCTAAATTTCTGTTAGGATCTTCCACAACAATTACATAGGTCCCGGGTCCTGGAAATGTATGCCGCTGAATGTAAACATTCCGTTGATAGTAATTGGGTAGTATAGTAAAGCTGTCTCTTGGTGCCAAAGATGTGGTATTATCTCCCCATTGTACCTGCAATTCCCTCCTGTCGGCAGCACTCAGGGTATATGTGAAAGTCGTTATTTTTATTTCATAGGTCAGGTCTGAAATTTGTCGTAAAGTAATCTCTCCGGCACGATTATGAGTCGCTGATGCAGAAAAGCAGTTGGCAAAGAAAAGCATGGCTGTCAACAAAAATAACCGAAGATATGCATTGGGTAAGTTCATCTCAGATCAATTTGTTGGTCAGTGTTTCTATAAGTAAAGCGATATCCATTTTGTTTGCCATGGTAATTAATGATGAGCAAATTGGTTTGATCATAATATAAATCTAAAAAAATTGAATTGTTTATCTGAATTTTTTTTAGCTGAGAAACATAACATTTATAATTTAACCAGATTGCCTCTTCATTTAATTCATAGTTTATATAGTTTAACTTCATTTTGGTCATTTTGTTTGAGCTAATGGTAAAAACCGCCTGTATATAATCGTCGATTAATCGAAAATCGGATGTTTTTACAAGTTCATCAATACTCAAATATTTGCCAAAATTATGTTCAATGCCCAATTGCAAGTCATCCTTAAATAATTTAAAGGAAATGCTCATACTATCCTGCTCAATTTCAATATTGCAAATCGATACATGTACAGGATGAGCGAGCAAGGTTTCAATTTGAACTACAAAAAAAAATACAATTATAATAAGGACTCTCATCTCAGTTGAAAATCAAATTTTACAAAGATTACAAATTTATACAATTATCCGCAGCCTGTATGATTGATTCTTAGTAAATACATAGTTAATAAATTTTCATCCCAAAATTAGCTATTTATAGCTTTTGTCCATTAGATTTGCAGGATATAATTTAATCTAAATAAAAATATTGATGAGTATTTTCGAACTTTATTTAAAACTGGGGATAGATCACATTGCTGATATCAAAGGATATGATCACATTTTATTTATACTTTCGCTTACCATTGTGTATCAAATAAAGTTCTGGAAAAAATTACTTATTCTCATCACTGCCTTTACTGCCGGACATACACTGACTCTTGTTCTTGCTTCTTTGAATATAATTAAAGTTTCTACATCGTGGATCGAATTTTTAATCCCGATCACCATTTTCATTACGGCACTGGTAAATGTGCTGCAAAAATCGGACAAATTTGTAAATTCTTCACATCGATTTAAGTATCTGGCTGCATTATTTTTTGGTTTGATTCATGGATTGGGATTTTCAAATTATCTCAGGGCTATGATTTCAGGAGAGGATTCTTTAGTACTTCCGCTCCTGTCATTTAATTTAGGGATTGAGATTGGCCAGATTGTAATTGTGCTTATCGCTTTGGGCATTAGTTTATTAGTAGTTGATCTTTTCCAGGTAAAGCGGAGAGACTGGAATCTTTTGATTTCCGGTGGAGCAATGGGTATTTCTCTGGTTCTTGCTCTGGAGAGAATTCCATGGTAAAAACCAATAATCTATTATATTCGAAAATTGGTCTTTGTTTTTTTTCAAAATCTCATAATTCAGGCAAAGATTATCATCGTAACCTTTAACGAATATCTTCGTAGAAAAATCAGTTTTAATCATCCAAAATTTTAAAGTTGGAATTATGAATTGGGAGGATAGCTTACGTGATTTTCAATATTTTTTGAGACTTGAAAAGTCTTTGTCGGAGAACTCCGTGGAAGCTTATACCTCTGATTTGAAAAAATTCCTTCAATTCCTTGAACTCCGAAAATCAGATCTCAAACCCGAAGAAATTACATCATCGCATTTAGATGACTTTCTGAAGTTTATTAATGAACTGGAAATGAGCTCAAGGACTCAAGCTCGTATTATTTCAGGATTAAGGGCCTATTTTAAATACTTGCTAATGGAGGATATAATAACTATCGATCCAAGTGCACAGATAGAAGGCCCCCGAATTGGAAGAAAACTTCCTGAAGTGCTGAGTGTGGAGGAAATTGATGCATTAATTTCGGCTATTGACCTGAGTAAAGCCGAGGGCCATCGGAATAAAGCTATTATTGAAGTTTTGTATAGTTGTGGATTGAGAGTTTCAGAACTCATTAATTTGAGAATTAGCGATATTTATTTTGATAAATCCTATCTCAGAGTAAAGGGCAAGGGAGAAAAAGAAAGACTGGTGCCAATTGGAGGGCGTGCCATATTTGAAATCCAAAATTATTTGCAGTCCAGAAAATTATTACCCAAAATTGATCGTAAATTTGAGAATATTCTCTTCCTGAACCGAAGAGGTAAAGGCCTTACAAGGGTGATGATATTTACCATCGTTAAACAATTGGCTGAAAAGATTAATTTATCTAAAACCATTAGCCCTCATACATTCAGACATTCATTTGCCACCCATTTGATTGAAGGAGGAGCCGATCTGCGCGCAGTACAAGAGATGTTAGGTCACGAATCCATTCTCACCACAGAGATTTATACCCATATTGACCGTGAATACCTCAGGGAAACCATAATGAGTTTTCATCCCAGATCACATTGATTTATTTCATCATCTTCGTAATCAGCTCTTTACATTAATATTTGCTTATTTAGAATTATTTTACAAAAATTTTAAATACATTTGTACTCTTAAAAAAGATAAGATTTCTTGATAAATCACTCATTATTAATAATATAACTAAAGAAAGGGAATAACTATGTCTCAGGTTAAACGCATTTATACTTTTGGTGATAAGAAAGCTGAAGGTAGAGTTGACATGAAAAACTTACTTGGTGGTAAAGGTGCCAACCTGGCCGAAATGAATTTAATTGGAGTTCCGGTACCTCCGGGATTCACTATTACTACTGAAGTTTGTACGGAATACAATACTATTGGTAAAGAAAAAGTTGTTGAACTGCTTAAAGCTGAAGCTGAAGCTGCTGTTGCAAATATTGAAAATATTACCGGCACTAAATTCGGTAGCAGTGAAAATCCTTGTCTGGTATCTGTAAGATCAGGTGCAAGAGTTTCAATGCCAGGTATGATGGATACTGTATTAAATTTAGGTATGAATGATGATGCTGTTATTGGTTTGGCCGCTAAGACCGGGAACGACAGATTTGCATGGGATTCATACCGTCGTTTTGTGCAGATGTATGGTGATGTTGTTTTAGGAATGAAACCTGAATCAAAAACTGATCCTGATCCTTTTGAAGAAATTATTGAACATGCCAAAGAAGCTAAAGGTGTACAAGACGATACAGAACTTAGCGTAGATGACCTTAAAGATCTGGTTAAAAAATTCAAAAAGGCAGTTAAAGATCAAACAGGAAGAGATTTCCCTACCAATCCATGGGAACAACTTTGGGGAGCTGTTTATGCAGTTTTCGATAGCTGGAATACTGAAAGAGCTGTATATTACCGTCAGATGAATAAAATTCCAGGTGAATGGGGTACAGCAGTAAACGTTCAGGCAATGGTTTATGGAAACATGGGTCAGACCTCAGGAACAGGGGTTGCATTTACAAGGGATGCTGCAACCGGAGAGAATATTTTCAACGGCGAATACCTTATCGATGCTCAGGGTGAAGATGTGGTAGCAGGTGTTAGAACTCCACAACAAATCACAAAAGAAGGTTCACAACGTTGGGCAGAACTTGCAAAAGTATCGGAAGCTGAAAGAGCTGCAAAATTCCCTTCTTTGGAAGAAGTTATGCCGGAAGCTTATAAAGAATTATTCGACACTCAAAAGAAATTAGAGAGTCATTACAGAGATATGCAGGATCTTGAATTTACCATTCAGGAAGGCAAACTTTGGTTATTGCAGACAAGAGGCGGAAAACGTACCGGTGCATCTATGGTTAAAATTGCCATGGATCTGCTACGCGAAGGAATGATAGATGAGAAAACAGCTCTTTTAAGAGTTGAATCAAATAAATTAGATGAGCTTTTACACCCTATTTTTGATACAGATAGTCTGAAGTCTGCAAAAATTATTGCTAAAGGATTGGCTGCTTCTCCTGGCGCATCAACCGGACAGATCGTATTCTTTTCCGATGAGGTTGAAGCTTGGGCAAGTAAAAACCCCGTAATTCTGGTTCGTATCGAGACTTCTCCCGAAGATTTAAAAGGAATGCACCTTGCAAAAGGTATTCTTACAGCCCGTGGAGGTATGACTTCTCACGCTGCTGTTGTGGCTCGTGGAATGGGTAAATGCTGTATCTCCGGTGCCGGTGGAGTGAAAATCAACTACAAGGATAAAACCATGGTTATGGACGGTAAAGTCTATAAAGAAGGTGATTGGATTTCTCTGAACGGTTCAACAGGCGAAGTATACGAAGGTAAAGTCTCAACAATGGATCCTACTTTGAGTGGCGATTTCGATGAATTGATGAATTTAGCTGATAAGTATGCTACCATGAAAGTAAGAACCAATGCCGATTCTCCTAAAGATTCATTGATTGCACGCCAGTTTGGTGCACAGGGAATTGGACTTACCAGAACAGAGCATATGTTCTTCGAAGGCGATAGAATTAAGTCAATGCGTGAAATGATTCTTGCATCTGATGAGGCTGGAAGAAGAAAAGCTCTCGAGAAATTATTACCTATTCAAAGGGAAGATTTTGAAGGCATCTTCGAAGCGATGGCCGGTTACGGAGTTACCATTCGCTTATTGGATCCGCCATTGCACGAATTTGTTCCTCATGAGGAAGAAAATCAGGCTATCATGGCAAAAGAAATGGGTATTTCTGTTGAGGCAGTGAAACAAAAAGTTCACGATCTTGAAGAATTCAATCCTATGCTGGGTCACAGAGGTTGCCGTTTAGGTATTACCTATCCTGAGATTACAGAAATGCAAGCCAGAGCAATTATTGAGGCAGCTATGAATCTTAAAGCTAAAGGTGTTGACGCCAGACCAGAGATTATGATACCATTAATTGGTACAGTTGCAGAATACAAATTGCAGGAAGCGATCATTCGTGAAGTTGCTGAGCAAGTATTCGCTGAAAAAGGTGACAGGATCGACTACCTGGTGGGTACTATGATTGAAATACCAAGAGCCGCTCTTACAGCTAATCTTATAGCTGGAGAAGCTGACTTCTTTTCATTTGGTACCAACGATCTTACTCAGATGGCATTTGGCTATTCAAGAGATGATGCAGGTAAATTTTTACCTGTATATCTGGCAAATGGTATTCTTAAACACGATCCTTTCGAAGTTCTCGATCAGGAAGGTGTTGGTCAGTTAGTTAGAATGGGTGTTGAAAAAGGTCGCTCAGTAAAACCAGAACTGAAAGTTGGAATTTGTGGTGAGCATGGTGGTGAGCCCAGCTCCGTTGAGTTTTGTAACTCAGTTGGAATGAACTATGTGAGTTGTTCACCATTCCGCGTACCCATTGCAAGACTTTCTGCTGCACATGCAGCCATTAAACAGGCATAGTTTTTATTCTATTTATGAGAGGCGGCAATCCATTGGATTTGCCGCCTTTTTTGTATGTCGGGCATGGTAATAAGCTTGCGAGGTGAAAGTCCTTGTACGTGCCGAGTTGATAGGAAACGTTAGCGAATGGCAAAGGTGTTGTGGGTGACTACAAATCTGAAAGAAGCCATCAGCAAACTTGA
>JAIOZM010000066.1 GCA_021740585.1 Bacteroidales bacterium | reverse complement strand
CTCTCGATTATTTTGAGAGAATACTTAAAATTACCGATATAAATGAAGATAATTCAAGGTATAAATTAACTTCAAAGTATAAGGAAGGGAACTGGAAAAATCTTTTTACCGACGTGGATATTGATGCGCATATTTATACCATTTGGTTTAATGGAGCTTCTCAGCAAACCAATGAATTGCAAAAAATATTTTCACCCTTTGGACAGAATTTACATTTGCTCAAACCTACCAGGATAGCAGTTGAAAATTGGGAGACGATTTGGAATGATATGGAGATTGATAATGATGTTGTTACAGACCCTGGTACCCCCGGAGATTTTTATAGGGGGCACGGCGTTTCTTATATTTATTATACCGGTACTTCAGTAATGACAAAGGCTGAAGTCTCTGAAGTTCTTCTCGAAAAATCCAAATACAACTTTTTTAAAGTGGATCAATTGATGAAAAATGCCGATACAGCTGTTTATAAGTATTCTATATCACAAAGCCCCCTCGATTTTGATGCAAACTATACCATCTACCGCGCTGCGGATATTCATTTGTTTGTAGCAGAAATTTATGCCCGCTTAAATATCACAAACATGTCCCGGCTTAATAGTGGTCAGGCAATTTTAAATACCGGAGGCGAATATTTTAACGATGTTACGCAATTAGGCGTAAGAGGGAGAGTGGGTTTTGGTGAAAATGATGATGCGGTTGCTGTGCTTGGCTCTAAGTACTACTTGCATAATCCCTACACAAACGAAATAGATTCTGTTATCAATATCCAGAATGAGAATTTACTAAAAAGATTAATTCTAACCGATAAAATTATCGAAGAACGGGCAAGAGAATTTGCCTTTGAAGGGAAACGCTTTTACGATTTAATGAGAATTGCTAAAAGAAGAAATGATCCCTCGTATCTGGCCGATAAAGTTTCAGCAAAATATACGGGTGCAAAGAAAGATCAGATCAGAGCTTTGTTAATGGATGAGAAAAACTGGTACATTCAATATTTTGAGTAGGAACAACAAATATTAAGAATATTGATAAAACTTCTATAAACAATAAATGACCAAAGGTATTGGTAAATATAACTCAGACAGGAATGCACATATCCTGTTGTCAGTTTTGATAGGTTTTAGCACTATGAGTGAGGAGCTAAAGGCACAGGAAAAACCTAACATTTTGTTTATTGCTGTTGACGATATGAATTGCGATTTTGGTGCTTATGGAAATCCTGTTGTAAAAAGCCCGAATCTGGATGCATTGGCATCTGATGGCGTACTCTTCGCTAATAATCATTGCCAGAAAGCTGTTTCCGGAGCCTCGAGAGCAAGTCTGCTAAGCGGATTTACCCCGGGTCATACAGGCATAACAGGCTTCTACCAATATCTGAGGGATCTTTATCCGGATGTAGTGACTCTGCCGCAGTTTTTTAAGAATAACGGATACCATACCACCGGAACCGGGAAAATCCACGATCCGCGAAATGTATCCCTTACCGATAAAGTGGATCTTATCAGCTGGACCGAATTTGTTGACATAACAGGTAATAACTATGTTGACGCCCCGGGAAATCCGGTTACTGAAAGTGCTGATGTTGAGGATGATGGGTATACTGATGGCAGAATTGCTGATGAAGGATTAAGACAGATCAGGAATCTCTCTAATGGTCCTGATCCGTTTTTTATTGCCGTAGGATTTAAGAAACCTCATTTGCCATTTTCAGCACCAAAAAAGTACTGGGATTTATACGACAGGGATAGTATTTCATTAGCTCCATTTAGGAAATATGCTGAAAATGATCTGGAATTTGTGCATAATCCCGGTGATGAGTTTTTTAACGGTTACGATAATGTACCGGAGAATGGAAATTATTCGGCAGATCTTCAGCGGGAATATATTCACGGCTATTATGCATGTGTATCCTATATCGATACTCAGATAGGAAAGCTCATTAATGAGTTAAAACAGCAGGGTGTATATGATAAGACCATAATTGTAATGTGGGGCGATCATGGTTTCTCATTGGGCGACCATACAAACTGGGGAAAACATACCAACTTTGAATACGCCACTCGTAGTCCGCTTCTAATAAAAGCTCCCGGTATGCTGAAGGGCAAAATAATAGAGTCGCCTTCTGAACACCTCGATATTTATCCTACTCTTGTTGATTTGGCAGGTTTTCCTATTCCCGATACCCTCGATGGCAACAGTCTGGTGAAAATTCTTGATGGTAGTACCGATAAAATAAAGGAATTTGCTGTTAGCCAGTTTACAAGAGGAGGCAAGCAGGGTTTTTCATTACGATCAGACTATTTTCAATTTGTAGAATGGAAAAATGATGATGTAGTTGACCACATTCAGCTTTTTGATTTTGTAAATGATCCTTATCAAACGACTAATATTTTCAACACCCCCAAAGGAGCTGAGTTGGCGGATACATTTTCAATCAGATTGAATAATTATCAGCTAACCGGTGAAAATTCATCACCCATAGAATTGATATCAAATACAGATAGTCTCGGATTGTACAGGAATTATTACCATGTGGAATTCCTTCTTTATGAAGATTATAACAATCAAATCACTCCACTTAAGGATGTTCAGATATCATTGGATGTATTGAATCTCCCAACAAGTAATAAGGGCTTTGGAGCTTTGCAACTTCAACCGGGGCATTATAATTATTCTTTTACAAAAGAGAACTATAGCTCAAAGTCAGGTAGTTTACTGCTAAGTGCAGACACCCTGATTACCGATACCCTGAAGAGAGAAAATATTAATGTATTAGTAAATGTTGTGAATGATATTACGGGTGCAAATATTTCAGGAGCTGAGCTAAGCCTTGGTGAGCTTTCCGGTATAACAAACCTCGCTGGAAATGTGCAATTTTTCTTAAAGCCCGGAAACTATGACTTTTTTGTGAGTCATGTGAATTATAAACCATTTCATGCAAATATGGCTTTCAATATTGACACTTCTTTTTCCCTAAGATTAAGTCCTGCTTTTGCTACCATTAAATTTCGCCTGAAAAATGATTTTACACCAATAAATAATGCTTTTGTATTTTTAAATGATTCTGTGGAGCTTACCAACTCCTTAGGCCTGGCTTATTTTTATAATCAGGCAGTAGATTCTGTCTATACTTTCTCCGCTGAAAAAAAGAACTTCGATAAACGCAGTGGGAGTTTTACTTTAAGAACAGATACTACCATCGATATTCAATTAGAATCATCAAAATATAATCTTGAATTTAAAATAACAGATGAGCTTAGCGGGCAGAATATTTCCGGAGCACAACTTCTGATAGGAGATAGCACAGGCGTTTCGGATGATTCTGGTCTGATATTTTTTTCTGACTTTCCTTCAGGATATTATAGTTATTCCATTTCATCTGAGAACTATCAGGATTATGAAGGAACTGTTAATTTAAGCTGCGATACTCTTCTGTTAGCCGGCCTAAGCTGGTTCGTAAATATTTCCAATTCAATTTCCGAAACTATACAGGTCTACCCTAATCCATCAAAGGATATAATTACATTAAACTCCGATTTTCCAATAAGCAATGTCAGGATATATCGAATTTCAGGGAAATTGGCATATAGCAGATCCAAGGTCAGAAAGGAGAATTTTTCTGTAGATATTTCTTTTTTAGAGTCAGGAATGTATTTTATTGAAATTGTGACTACCCAACAGAGTAAAACCTATAAGGAAATTCTTATTAAGCATTGATGCGAAGCATACTAAAAAAAGAGATGATAAAACGAATGAAAATAGTGAATGTGAGAAAGCAAATCGCAAGGATTTTAGTTCTGGTATTATTTGCATTGATTATTAATGCAGAGAATTCATTTTCCCAATTAGGATTTTTCTCAGAATTTTGGATGGCAAAAACGGCTGAAATACCATCTTTTACCGATAAAGCAAAGCCGGGAAAATTACCAGAGTATGTTATTACTGTAAATGTTAATGATACCATACGAAAAATTTCACCCTATGTGGGAGGATATAATCTCAATACCTATTATGGTGGGAGAGTTTATGATAAGGCTATTTTACTCGAAAATATCCGTAATCTTGAACTTCCCTTTTTCAGATATCCGGGAGGATCAGGATCAAATTGGTATTTCTGGAATCATGACAAACCAAATAAACCCGCTGATGTAGATGACTATATTATTAAGGAGGAGGTTAGATCTACGATTAAATGGGGAGACGAACCCGGTGAAGATTACCTTTCTCTGGATAATTCATATATTCTGAGAGATTCTTGTAGGAATGAGGCAATTCATGTGGTAAACTATTCATATGCCCGTTACGGACGCTCTGAAAATCCGGTTCAGCAGGCGGCCCATTATGCTGCCGATTGGGTAAGATATGATAATGGTCGCACTAAATTTTGGGAGATTGGAAATGAAATATATGGTTCCTGGGAACCTGGCTATATAATTGACCCTGATAAGAACCTGGATGGTCAACCGGTACTTTTAACCGGAGAATTATATGCTCAGCATTCTTTGGTTTTTCTTGACTCAATGAGAGCTGCGGCAGCTGAAATAGGTTCAGACATAAAAATAGGAGCCGTATTGGGATTTCAGGAAAAACGGTCTGATTTCGATATCCCTGTTCTTCAAATCCTGGGTAATAAGGTCGATTTTTATAGTGTTCATGAATATTTTGGGAATGGAGAGAATGCTAATCCATACCAGGTACTTGAATCTATCGATGAGTTTTACACGCAAAAAACACATATCGATAATTTAATTAATCAGTATTGTGATCCTTATGTTCCTCTGGTAATGACCGAATGGAACACAAGATACGCCGGTAGCAACCAAAATGTTTCCGTTACCAATGGTATGCATAATTTATTGGGCCTCAAGGGAATTATTAATGAGGGAATAGGATTATCATGCAAATGGAATCTGATATGGGGATTTCAGGATGGTGAAACTCACGGCCTCATAACAGGAGAAAAAGATAACCCCTCTGTGGAAGGAATACCTGCATTTTTTCCCAGGGCGCCCTATTTTTATATTTATCATTTTAAAAAATTCCTTGGCGACGTTTCTGTGAATAATACTGGCTCAACCGATAGTATAGATGTTTTCAGCTCTGCATTTCAATCGGGTCATACAGGAATAGTTCTGATAAATAAGGCTAAAACATCTAAAATAATTGCAATAAATCATGACGATTACAATTTGGGTGAAAGATATTATTGGTACAGCCTTACTTCAGCCGATGGAAATATGTTCGCCCGAAAAGTCAAGGTAAACGGACAAACAAATAGTGAATATGATGCTGGTGGGCCATTGAATTATAAGGATGTGGAAGCATGGTCTGCCACTACAGAAGGTGGAGTCAAACTGGAGCTTCCTCCATTTTCGGCCACTTTTTTGTTAACCGAAGGTGCTGCAGGAGTTGTAACTGAAAAACTCAATACTACTTTTAAGGTTGTTGAAAATGTTGATGGTGTTTTTGTTCCCCTTAGACAAGCACTGGTGTATATTAATAACAACTACCACCTTACAGATGATCTGGGTGAAGTTATCATTCCTCTCCCTGCCGGAAATTACAATTATAAAGTGCAGAAAGGCGGATACAATGACCTGCTCAGTAGTTTTAACCTCACTGCTGAAATGAGTATTGAAGATACACTTACCTTATCATCCTATTCCCTGACGGTTAATCTCTTCGATAATTTAACCAAAAACCCGATTGAAGGTAGTCTAGTTGAAATAGATGGAAAGTCAATGATCTCAAATTCGCAAGGGCAGGTAATTATTGAAGGTTTATTATTTAATACCTATAATCTTATTATTGCCGGAAATAGTTACAATGAGCAGCTAACATTGGATATTTTTTCAGATACCCTTATTTCACTTTATCTTAACGAGACAGTTTATGAAGTAAAATTTCAGGTAGTGGATGCTTTTAATGAAAGCCCGGTTGGAAATTGCAAAGTATCCATTAATTCGGAAGAAAAATTTACCTCCTTTCTTGGAGAAGCCATTTTTCAGATGAAATATGATTTTTATAATTATAGTATTGAGAAAACGGGCTTTCTTACCCAAAATAATACAAGCCCAATAAACAGAGATACCACCATAAAAATTAAACTTTATCCTTCAACCGCTAATATTAAGTTTAAACTCGCAGACAATAGCACACCCATTAATTTAGCTAATGTTACAATTGAAGACCAATCGGTTGAGACAAATTCATTAGGAATATGTTATTTCTACGATATGCTTGTAAATCAGACTTATACATATTTAATTACTAAGGATGAATACGAAACAATCACCGGCCTGATAAGCCTTCGCACTGACACTACAGTAAATATCGAAATGGATTTAATAACAAATATTAATGAAGAAAATAGTCATATTTCCGTCTACCCAAATCCAGTCCATGGGCAACTCTATATTCGTTCTGGATTCGCCATGGAGAAAATATTCATCACCGATGTTTTGGGAAATGTAGTGCTGCAAAAAGTGATGGATAATGAATACATTACAGTTATCAAAACTTCAGATTTAGTTGACGGATTGTATTTTATTTCAATTCAGGATAAGAAAAACAATATTCTCATTAAAAAAATAATGAAATTCTAATTACACTCATCTGCTATGAACTCAAATATACATAAGCTTTTAATTGGCGCAACAGCCATGCTGACCTCTTGTTCATTAAATTCTCAGGATAAAAAGAATGTGCTTTTTATTGCAGTCGACGATTTAAAGCCCCTCATCAATAGTTACGGATCTGATTTTATGCATACTCCAAATATTGATATGCTGGCTGAAAAGGGGGTTCTTTTCACAAATGCCCATTGTCAGCAAGCAGTATGTGGACCTTCCCGTGCAAGCTTATTAACCGGTATGCGTCCTGACTACACAGGTGTATGGGATTTGAAAACCCGAATGCGGGATATTAATCCTGATATTCTGGCATTACCCCAGTATTTCAGACAAAACGGATATGCTTCTGTGGCTGTTGGCAAAATTTATGATCCCAGAAGTGTGGCTGAGGAATATGACTTTCAATCATGGAGTATCCCGTATTCAGAAAGTTCTACTTATGTGTATCCGGAGGAATACGGGGAACCGGCATTGTCTTTTTACGCTAAGGCCGAAAGCAAAGAAATAGTGAAAAAACTCACTCAGGAGGCTAGAAGTACGGGAGCAGATAATGTTCATACATACGTCTCAGAAAGATATAAACCTTCCACAGAATGTGCTGATGTTCCTGATGAGGCTTATATGGATGGACAAATTTGTAATAATGCCCTCGGATATATGAAAGAGCTTGCAGGAAAGGATGAGCCATTTTTTCTGGCTGTAGGATTTAAACGTCCCCATCTTCCTTTTGCTGCACCCAAGAAGTATTGGGACTTGTACGACAGAGATAAAGTGCAACTTGCTGAATATCAGAAACCTGTTAAAGATGGAGTTTCTATAGCATACCACAATCACGGTGAGCTTCAATCTTATTCAGATATCCCGGTTCTCGAATCTTTTTCCGATATCTTTTCAAATCTGTTAACCGAAGAAAAACAGAGGGAACTAATTCATGGCTATTATGCCAGTATTTCATTTATTGATGCCCAGATTGGGAAATTATTGTCTCAGCTAAAGGAGCTGGGCCTGGAGGAAAATACAATTATTGTTTTATGGGGTGACCATGGATGGCACCTGGGCGATCATGCCTTATGGTGTAAGCACACAAATTTTGAGCAGGCCACCAGAGTTCCTTTTATAATATCTTCCCCGGGAAGTAAACAGGGAGAGTATCATTATCCTGTGGAATTTGTAGATATTTTCCCAACCTTATGCGATGCAAACGGGCTTGAAATCCCGGCGCAATTGCAGGGCGC
Source organism: Bacteroidales bacterium (assembly GCA_021740585.1). GTDB lineage: Bacteria > Bacteroidota > Bacteroidia > Bacteroidales > JAGLSB01. The sequence goes on along the minus strand of JAIOZM010000066.1, from coordinate 15,185 downwards.
AAGTCTTGTTCCTGCTTTGAAAAATCTGAATCATAAAGTTAAGGAATATGCAGTTAGTCAATTCGACAGAGGTCCAAATCATGGGTATTCCCTGCGGAATGACCGATACAGACTAACTATTTGGATGCAGAACAACTATCGGACTTTTATGCCTTTCGATGAAAAACTGGTTTTGGATTGTGAGCTGTACGACTATGTTGCCGATCCAAATGAAACGATCAATTTATACCGTTCAGTTCAACATAAAGATATAACAGAACAGATGTTTAGCTATTTCAAAGAATTTGTTTTGAGGCAAAATGCAGAGCTTGAGAACTCAGGAAGCATAGCAAATAATAAATAATCTGAGACAGCAACACCATCATTAACCAGCACTTTCAATTCTCAGGAATTTAAAAGAGTCAAACAAAAAAATTATAGTATGAAAATTAATATCCAACTGGCAGGAACTCTATGTGCCACATCCATTTTAGGCTTTTCTTGCATAAATCCACCGGCCGGACAAACTAAGAAACCCAATGTAATCTTCTTTATAGCTGATGATATGTCAAAAGATATGTTCAATTTTTTGGATGAGGGTAAAGACTCAAATCTCACTCCAAATATCGATAAGCTTGCATCGGAAGGGACTCTTTTAATGGGTCAGCATGTGGTATCCCCGGTTTGCACTCCAAGTAGATTCAATTGTCTTACAGGAACTTACGCCAGCAGGGCAACCAACCAGATTTTCCTTACTAAAATGGAAAAGTCAGACGGACAAACAGTCGTAGAATGGAATAGCTTCATAACAGCATCGAATGTAACCATTGGGAATCTACTGCAGGAGGCAGGCTATTCTACCGGTTTTGTGGGGAAAAATCATGCCATTGAAGTTCCGGATGTATATGTGCCGGATGATTTTTTTGGAAACCCTGAAGATCCTGAAATAAAATCAAATTTGCAGGCAAATGCTGAAAGATTCAGGAAAGTTTTTGCCGAAAGAGGATTTAACTATGCTGAGCGGATTTATGATGATAATCCGATTTATATAGGACTAAAAGCTCTTTCTTCTCATAATTTAGATTGGATAACAGAGGGCGGCCTGGAGTTTATTGAACAAAATAAAGAGAACCCATTCTTTTTGTATTTCGCTACTACAACCCCTCACGGACCTTATGAAATAGAAAGGTCATGGGGTGGCGACCGGCGAATTACCTCCTTGGGTATTATGGATGAGCCGGTTTCTGTTCTTTCAAGCAAAGAGGAAATTGAAGACAGGCTGAAAAAAGCCGGATTTGATTATAAAAATTCTCAGCTTGCATCTAAGGGGAATGTTTTATGGCTGGATGATGCACTGGGGGCTTTAATAAATAAGTTAAAAGAAATTGGAGAATATGAGAATACCATCATCTTCTTTTTCAATGATCAGGGACAATCAGCAAAGGGAACAGTGTATCAGGGAGGGACTTATAATCCAAGCTTAGTATGGAAATTTGGTGGGTTTGAAGTGGGCTCTAAGACCAATGAACTAATTTCAAATGTTGATTTTGCGCCCACCATTCTGGATCTTCTCGACATAGAAACAGAATATAATGACTTTGATGGAAAGAGCTTTGCGCAAATTCTTGAAGGGAATCAATCTCCCATTCATTCCTCTTTATATTTTGAACTGGGGTATGCCAGAGGAGTAAGAAAAGGAAATATGAAATATATGGCAATTCGTTATCCAGAGTATGTAAGGAACTACACATTGGAAGAGCGGGCTGAAATTCTTAAAAAATTTAACGAGCATCAACTAATTCAGGACAAGAAAGTTCATCATACCGATCCTTCACTGCCTTATAGTCATTTGCAAATAATTCCGGGAGGCGGCGACGCAGAGCAAGTCTCGATTAGCAAATATGCTTGCTATTACGATGCGGATCAGCTGTACGATTTAAGCCTGGATCCCAATGAACAGAATAATCTTTTTTATAATCCTGAATATGCAGAAGTAGCTTTAGAGATGAAAGCCGAATTAAAGAAGTATTTAGTGGATTTACCGGGCAACTTTGCCGATTTGAAAGAGGATGAGTAAATAAGAATCATTTAAATGAATAATTCTAAAGGATACAAAATTTTACCAGAGTTGAATTTAATTGTTGACTATTATTCCGGCCCTGTTAATCTGAATGATATAATTAACTTAAAAAAAATTGAAGGTAAAGATCCTGAATATAGCCCCAATCGGGATGTAATCAATGATTTCATAGATTGTGAATTCAACTTCACCTACGAGAATGTAATTAAATTTGTTAAATATGTGGAGAATAATCAAAATATTGTGGGGAAGAGGAAAGTAGCTTTTTTAACACAATCACCCCATCAGGTTACCCTAACTCTAGTTTATAAATTGAATGCCATGAATTTGCCCATGATAATGGAAACATTCACTACCCTTGAGGCAGCTATGAATTGGATTGGCATTTCAGAAAATTATATAGAAACCATTGAATCGACTATCAATGAATTTAATAGTATATTAAGATGATCAATTTTCGCACTTCGATTTTATTCGCAGGAATTGTCTCAATCTCAGCATCCGAAGCCTGCACTCCTAAGGAGACTGAAAGTAAAAAACAAACACCAAATATTCTATTTATAGCAGTCGACGATCTTAAGCCTAATCTGGGCTGTTTTGGCGATGATCTGGCTATTACACCAAATATCGACAGACTTGCTGCAAACGGAACCATTATGGCCTCAAATTACTGCCAGCAAGCCGTTTGTGCTCCCTCTCGTGTAAGTTTGTTTACCGGTTTAAGACCAGATAATACCGGAGTCTGGGATCTTCAGACTTTTATGCGCGATGTTAATCCGGATGTATTAACATTGCCCGAATATTTAAAAACAAATGGATACGAAACCGCCGGATTCGGGAAACTAATCCATGGAGCAAAGAATAATGATCCTCAATCATGGTCTGTTCCAAATAAAATGGATGAAGATCTGGTATATGCAGAAGGATTTAAATATCCTGCTAATGGGAACTATCAATCGCCGGAAGCACAACAGGTATTTCTCGAAGCAAAGAGTAAAAAACTGAACTGGAGGGATACCAATATTCTTCTCAGAGAGAATAATGTGGCGGCTTCTATGGAATTTCTGGATATTCCCGATGACGCCTATTCTGATGGAGCTATTGCCGTGGAAGGAATGAAGTTAATGGAAAGTTTTTCAAAATCGCAAAAACCATTTTTTCTGGCTCTTGGGTTCCACAGACCTCATTTGCCCTTTACAGCTCCTAAAAAATATTATGATTTTTATGAGAATACACCTTTTAATGTGCATCCCTTTCCTGAGCACGCAAAGAATTCGCCTGAGCTTGCCTATACCACCTGGGGAGAATTAAGGAATTATTCAGATATTCCTGCCAATGGTAATTTGGATGAAGCTAAGCAATTGGAACTTATTCGGGCCTATTATTCTGCAGCATCGTACGTTGATGCGCAGATTGGCCTGGTTTACGATAAGCTGGTTGAACTTGGACTTGAAAAAAATACAATAATCGTTCTTTGGGGCGATCATGGTTGGCATTTGGGAGATCACGGTCTGTGGTGCAAGCATACAAATTTTGAACAAGCCACGAAATCTCCTTTGATAATATCAGCTCCCGGATTCCAAAAGGAGCAGATTAGCCATTCCATGACAGAATTTGTGGATGTTTTTCCTACAATTTGTGAATTGGCGGGACTCGGGATACCATCTCAATTGGAAGGGCAGAGCCTTGTGCCTCTTCTTAAAAATAAAAACCAGAAGATCAAAGAATACTCAATGAGTCAATACCCCAGAGGAGACGATGTTATGGGATATTCGCTGCGTTCAGGTAATTACCGCTTAACCTGGTGGTTAAATATGGATTTCCGGAATATATCAGAAAGCCCGACAGAATTTAAAGTTGACTTTACTGAGCTTTACGATTATGAAGTGGATCCATACGAAACCGAATCCAAAGCTGGAATGGAATCTTATAAGGAGGTTGAAGCCGAATTATCAAGAATGATGCTGGAATATTTGAAATCCCAATTCTGAAAAATCAATCCGACAATTTTTTAAGCACATCCACAACCAATTTACTATCCTCGGCAGCATCCACAGAAGTGGATTTATAGATTAATTTTCCCTCCTTATCAAATACAAATGTCCAACGTGCTGTAGTAACGTCTCTGGAAAGAATATGAGTTATCCCATCAACTTCCCTCTCAATGGATTTCTCTCCAAAACTTACCGGCACCCCAAATTGACTGGCAATAAGGCCTTCGGGATCGGATAGAAGTGTAAAGTTAAGGGCGTGTGCAGTTTTAAATAACTTCAGATTTTCAACCGCATCGCCACTTATGCCAACTACTTCGGCGTTCAGGGAAGACAATTCATCTTTGGTATCCCTATAGGCACAGGCTTGCTTAGTACAGCCACCGGTCATTGCAGCAGGATAAAAATATACTACGAGGTTTTTCTTGCCAATAGCATTTTTCGATTCCCAAACTTCTCCATTGTCAGCTTTTGCGGAAAAAGGCTTGACAATATCTCCAATATTCAAACTTATGTTCTGTGCTTGTATCGATCCTGTCACAAAGAGTGAAAAAGCGATTAAATATATTTTAATATGTGTTTTCATAAGTGAAAAGATTTAAGTTTCTTGTTTTTTGTTGCAGTTGCTTGTTGCTGGTTAAGGGTTTCTGCGGCCTGGATCTTGTTTTTTATCATTTTACCTTAGATCTCATTATTTATCAATTTTGTGTTCCTCCCCTCTTTCCGCGTGTCGCTGAAGCTTTAGCGGAAGCATAAGGGGGAGGTTAGGAGGGGGTTTATGGGGCTGATTGCTAGTTTCTGGTTCTAAGAATAACTTAGGTATTTGCTAAACCAGCAACCAGAAACCAGTTACCACTATCATTAAGCCCGTCTATAAAATTTCTTTTCTGTATACAACACCCCTCTCCTTTAAATGTTTTAACAAAAACTTAAAATTATCTTCCTTTCTGCCCAGAAACTCCGGAGGATTCACTCCTTTCTCCGTAAAACTCCCATTCAATACCAACTCTGCAGCTCCTGTGCAGGTATAGCCCGTTGTTCTTGCCATTGAGAAAGTGTCGCTTTCTGCATTGTATTCATCGTAAAGATCGTAAATGTACTTTGCAGGTTTGCCCTTTTGCATTCCCTCAATTACAACCTGCATAATGGTAAACTCTTTTTCTCCTTTTTCAAGTTTCCATCTTGGGAAAAGCAATTCAGCGGTAAGATCAACCGGTCTGATCTTATTTCCATTAACTACAATTTCTTCTTCAGAAAAATAACCCAACTCACGTAAAACTTTTAAATATTCCACCGTGCCCGGATAGCGTAGCGTTTTTTCAAGCAAATTGGGAATGTGAGGCATGGTGTTGAGTAATGACCTTAGTCCGTCTGAATTCCATTCCTCCAATGTGCCAACCGGATTCAAATCTACTAATTCAGTATCCGACAGGGCAGGCTTTGTAATAATTTGTCCATTTGCTTTAAAACGTGCCGGACGGGTATATTCTTCAATAACATCAACGGGCGACCATGATGCTTTGTATTCCAGCGGCCATTCACGTTTAACAGGTAGTCCACCCACGATGCATTTATAAGAATTCACCTCCATTTGAGTGTCGTGATAACCCAGAATTACATTGCACATGCCGGGAGCTACACCAATATCGGCAATAATGGTAACTCCCTTTTCTTTTGCCAGATCGTTTAGTTCCATAAAATCTTCCGGACAAAATGAAATGTCAACCATATTCTTCCCGGCTTCTATAACAGATTTCATAACCTGAAAACCATATTTACCCGGTGCCGCACCGATCACAATATCAGCGTCTTTAATAATTTCTTTTAAGCTCTCAGAATGAGTGAAACTTTCATTTATCGTTTTTATTCCATATTTTTTTTCAAGAAAGTTAAGTCTTACAGAATCCAGATCTACCGTAGTTACTATGTGACCTGATTTATGCAGATCTATTGCCATGGCATTTCCTACCAGGCCGGCTCCCAGTACAACAATGTTTTTTTTCATCTTTTTCTGAATTTAGGATTTCAAGATAATGAAAAGCTGTGACTAATTAATGATTATTGAATAGATGCTATCCCATTTGCAAGATTTAATCCGGAGTTTTTATTTTATATTTATTGTTGTCCGGTAAAAATATGAAATTGCTTCGCTACGCGATGATTCAATGTAAGTTTGTTATAGTCTGCGAAAGATGAATTGGAGCATTCTTAAATAAATACTCAAATACTTTATTAATGAAATCAAACTTTGGTTTACTTATTTTAAAAAATCTAAAAAAAATCAGTGATAATTTTGTGAAATGAACAATAGATCGTTAAATTTGTAATGATCTAATGATTGATATGCTATTTGACTGGAGAAGAAAACTCATTTATTTTCATTCAGCATACTATGTTTTGGATATATGTATCATCTGAATAGAGTGGGAAATTCATCTCCCTGAACGAATGTAAATCCAAACAATCATCAACACTCATCAATACTGATGGGCGTTCCCAGACCAAACTAATATAGCTATATGCCTTGGCATTGAATAATTATGTAAGGCGTATAGTAAAAAATTACAATTCTTCTCAGGGAAAAAAAGTTTTAATGTAAATATCTGTCAACATAAATATTTCATTGGATAATTTAAATACAAACTAAAAAAATGAGAAATGAAAAACACTGATGTTTTAATTATTGGAGGAAGCGCAGCGGGTATGGTGGCTGCCATAACTGGGAAATCGCATTGGCCGGACAAAGAATTCACTCTGGTTAAAAAACAAAAAGATATGATGGTGCCTTGTGGTATTCCATACATCTTTGGTACACTCGAAAGTATAGACAAAAATCTGATGCCGGTGGATGCAGTCATGAAAAATAACGGAATAAGCTCATTGGTAGACGAAGCTGTTGAAATCAATACAAAAGATAAGGTGGTTGCATTTGTAAGTGGAGAAAAAATTAAGTATCAAAAATTAATTATCGCAACAGGTTCTACTCCTGTAAAACCCAAATGGTTAAAAGGTGCTGACTTAGAAAATGTTTTTATAATACCAAAAGATCGCTATTATCTTGATGAGATGAAAAGCAAACTTTCCGGTCTTAAAAATGTGGCCGTGATTGGGGCAGGATTTATCGGTGTTGAACTTTCAGATGAACTCACTAAGCATGGATATAAGGTTACCCTTATTGAGAAATTACCCCACATTCTGGATCTTGCATTTGATATTGAATTAACAGAAAAAATTCATGAAATGCTTGTTGCTCGCGGTGTCAACGTTATTGTGGGAAATGGAATAAGTAAGGTACTTGGCGACCAAAAAGTTGAAGCCATTGAACTGGAGGATGGACAAAGAATTAATATGGATGCGGTTGTTCTTTCCATGGGTTATAAGCCGAATTCGGGTTTAGCAAAAAGCTCAGATATTTATGTTGATGAAGATAACTTCATAGCCGTTGATGAATATATGAGAACACATGTTAAGGATATTTTCTCTGTAGGCGATTGCGCTCAAAAGCGTGATTTTGTAACGCGCCGCAGAGTCGCAACTATGCTTGCCTCAACAGCTTGCGCCGAAGCCCGTATTGCCGGTATGAACCTGTTTAATCTGCATGTAGTAAAAACTTTTAGCGGCACTATCGCAATATATTCTACAGCTATCGGAGATACAGGTTTTGGTACAGCTGGGGTCACAGAACAAAGGGCAGAGCAGGAAGGCATCTCAACGGTCACCGGAATTTTTGAGGGAATAAACCGCCACCCCGGTAATCTGCCAGGAAGTCATAAGCAAATTGTTAAACTTATTTCTGCTAAAAATTCAGGGGTAATTATTGGTGGAGAAGTTATTGGAGGATACGAAGCTGGCGAATTAACCAATGTTATTGGTTTGGCCATCCAAAACAGTATGACTGTAAATTCACTTTTGTCCATGCAAATTGGGACGCATCCATGCTTAACAGCTTCTCCGGCAGCATATCCACTAATAAAAGCTGCTGAAATTATTGCAAATAAAATGATGAAAAATATGAAAGAAGTATAAGTAAGGATGAACAGATTTTTGTCAGACTAAAATAGTGAATTGAAAAAACCATTAATTTGATATCGCATAATTTGATATCAAATTAGTGGTTGTTTTTTAAAACTATGCCCAGGCTCTAATTTTAAGAGTTTTTGCGTCGGACCTTCCTCCTTGCTCTGCCGAAGCAGCTACGCGAAGGCTACCCAGCCCTTTATTCTCAGACGTGGAATAGGAATAGCACAGTAGGTTCTCAATAACCACCCCATAGGCCTCTGGGTCAGGAACCGCCACACCATCCTTCGGCCCTTCGACCCTTCGACAAGCTCAGGGACCTCAAGCTCAGGGACCTCAGGCTCAGGAACCGCCACACCATCACATCACCGCATCAAATCCCCTAAAAAGACGGCATTAGCAAAAATCTTAGTATTGCCATACCACATTCCTCTGAAGTTTGGATTATCGGTTATAAAGATAAGCTGCCCTGCACCCGCATGCTGGATAATAGCATAGGCAGAATTTGCTATTCTTGCAACATTTTCCTTTGAGCTGTATCCACTTAATAATGGATTGCTTGTGTATAGAGCAGGATTTACAAATAATTTCGCATCCTTTTTTACTGCGAGTGAAGAATTTTTAAATACAGGAATCTTTTCATTTTGATATCCATAAAACAAAGGATGACTAAGATCGGCCTGGATTTCGAAAATACTTCCGGCAATGCGATGAATATCTCCTATCTTTCTTTTTTCAGCGAAAGAGAAGTCTGAACTGCTGTCAAACTCCTCGGTAGGAATAACTTCAGCTTCTATTAATTCATTTTGAATCAGGAATTCAGATCCGGAACCATACGCTAGCAAAGTACCACCATTGTTTATCCAGTTCTTTATCTTCAGAATGCTTTTTTCACTAAAATCAGGATTTCTTGCAAGCAGTATTATAGTAGTGTATTCAGACATATCCGCTCTTGATAAATTACTGATATCCAGTAATGTAGACGGCATTTCAAAAACCTGATCCAGAACATACCAGGCCTCACCAACCATGGATGAAGAACTGCCTTCGCCGGAGAGAATGGCAACTTTTGTTTTTTCAATTATCCGGAATCCTTCCGATCCCAGGTTTATTCCAGTCTCGCTAAGACCTGTAGAAACCCTCGTAAAATTTACCGAATAATCAGCTGCAAGTTTATCAGCCAGACTAATAATTTCATCTTTAGTTAATTTTTGATCGCTCAGAGGTATCATTATAGTTCCAAAATCATAGTTTTTACCTTCAATTCTAAATTTTTGGGTGGCAGAATAAGCTCTGATATTGGCGGCAAGAAATTTATTTAGTACAGCCGGACTGTAATATTCATTCCAGTTCATGAGAAGTGCATAATCCCCTTTGGAAGTTATGCTTCCATAATTTTCAACAGGTATTGTGAGTGTTTCGCCAGCCAAATCCATAAGTTGTTTCTGATTGGTTAATTGAGCATATTTTATATTAAATGAATAGGGGAGTGCCCATGTTGAAACATCGTAAAATGTAGTGTCTTCGAAATAACTAACCGGATCAAAGAAGGATTTGATCAGACGGAATTGCTTCTGATGTGTCTCAATAATAAAAGATGACCCGGGTTTGAAATCGATATCGTTTATTCGTGTTTCTCTTGTAAGACTTCTGACTTCGATTTGGTGTTTTTGAAGTAGCTCAACAAATATTGAAAGCCTTGTTTTATCAGAATCCTCACCAAAAATATAAGCCTTAACAGGAGATGTGGCAGCTTCAGAAAGGGCTGAAGAATAAAATTCTTTCTGATAATTCAGAAGCTCTGATTTTAAGTCAAGTCCGGCTTTAAGAGTTGACATTGTCATTGATAACTGATTCCTTATAGCAAAAGAGAAACTTTTTAAACCGTGTTCGGTTTCTCTCAGATGGCCGCGCAATCCTGCCTGCTCAAATAAAATACCGACGCCCGAATTGATATCAGGGTAGGAGGAACCCTTGCCAAAATAATAATCGTCAAATGTCTCCTCCGAAAAATAAAAGCTCCCTACATTGTCCAATTCTTTTGCGTGATATTGAGAAATTTCTTTTGTTAAAATATAATTCTTAGCTGGGGTTAAAGGATTATTCCTGCTTTCTACTCCGGGTTGAAAAAAGAAGGTGGAATTAGCACCCATTTCATGATGATCGGTAACAATATTGGGCATCCACCGGTGTTGTTCTTTCACCCTGCCTGCGCTTTCAAGATTAATAAGTGGTATATAATCCCTGTTCATATCAAAAAGATAATGGTTTGTCCTCGCTCCGGGCCAGTCTTCATTGAATCCTCTGGCTTGAGGATCGGCAACCAGATTGGAACTCCGGTTGGAATTAACCCAGGTGGAATGACGTGTAAAACCATCAGGATTCAATACGGGATCAACAATAATTATACATTCATCAAGAAGTTTATCAATAAAATCGCCATTCGCCGCTGCCAGAAAATACATTGTAAGGAGTGATGAATTCGATGCACTCGATTCGTTTCCATGTACACCATAACCCAGTCGGATAATCAGCGGATTCTTTTCTTCACTGCTTATTTTCCTGTCGAATGCTGCAGCCTTATGATTGCTCAGGAGTGCATCCAGATTTTTATGATTATCGGGACTGGTGAAAACAATACTTAAAAGTTCCCGGTTTTCCCAGCTTTTAGCATAAGTATAACTAATTGCCCTGTCACTTTTTTCGCTAATATACCTTCCATAAGCAGCAATCTGCTCGTAACTGAAATGCCAATTGCCCACATTATATCCTGAAAAGCTGTCAGGATTCATTATTTCTGAACTAAAATGGTAATTTTCATTGAAAAAGTAATCGATAGAAGTTTGAGCAAAACCATTCAGTCCAATGCTCATCATCAAGGAGATAAAAAAAGTCTTTTTCATTCTAATAAGATATAATATGGAAAGAGATAAGATTCTATTTCGTAAAGAAACTGAAATTCACGCCACCGTAGTTTCTCTGTTCGCGAAAATCTTTTAAGTTTTTAAAATCGAATGATTTGGAGTGCTCCATTATAAAAAGTCCATTTTCATTTAGTATATCAGAATCGAGAATAAGGGAAGGTACTGTTTCAAATTTTTCCATATCAAATGGAGGGTCTGCAAAAACAACATCAAATTTATTCCTGATTTTTCGGATATAATGAAAAAAGTCTGCTCTTATAATTTTTACATTTTCAGTACCCAATATTTCCTTTACATTCTTTAAATGTTTAAAATGAATAAAATTAAGTTCAATCATTTCCACATTAATCGCACCGCGCGAAGCAAACTCAAAACCTATTGAACCGGTTCCTGAAAAGAGATCCAGAACACTTATTTCATCAAATTGTATGGTATTACTTAGAATATTAAAAAGGCTTTCCCGAGCCATATCAGTAGTTGGACGAGCTTTGAAATTTTTTGGTGGAGAGATTATTCTCCCTTTATATTTACCGCTAATTATACGCAATCAAGACTTTCTAAAAGATTTGAGAAATAGTTTTCATTCAGTTCACCTGCAATCTCAAAACCTAATTCATTTTCAAATGGTTGCAGCTTAGGGAGATAATTACAAAGAAGTCGAAAAGTCTCTGACTCTGGCTTCAGGGATCCGTAATAATAATTTTTTGTTTCAGAATCAATACCAAGTTTTTTGAAACAATTTATGGCATGGAAGACCAATTCTGACTGATCTTTATAACTAAAAGCATTAAAAAAATGCAATTTATCATCTTTAAAATAGGCTATATATATTGTACTTTCTGTGGTGTAAAATACGGTTCCATTTCCTTCCAGCTTACTTTGTATGTAAGGAAGAATTGAATTAGCCAGATGCAGAACATTTGGAGAATTCTTGAATAGCCTTATAAAACTTTGAAGATCTTTATTCAGCTTAAAAATTAGCCTGGAATTATTTTCTTCAATTCGGGTACTTTTAATTAGGTCGTCCTCAAATATCTCAGTACTATGCGAAAGAAAAAATTTCTCAGCATCCTTTTGATATATAACTTCAGGAACGAAGGAGAATTCTGTTGTATTTATAAGGATTTTATTCTCCTTAAATGAAATACGCTTGAGAATGTCCAAAGATTCATCTTCATTAAAAATTCTTAAAATCTCAGCAAAGTCCCTGGTGTTTTGATGAATTATTTTTAAAACCCGTGCATCCTGATCACACAATAAAACAGAAAATCCATCCGGGTTCACCTGAATGGATAGTCTGTAATTTATTGTATCCTGTAAATTATACTTTTCGTTTACGAATTTAAAATCGTTCATAAAAGCATAATTATTCCCAGTTACCTGTCAACGTGCCTTCAGTTAAAGATCCTAATTTCAGACCTTTAAATTTGGTGATTTTATTTCTTTCGTCAGCATAATTTACAACCAATTGCGGATCTAAACCTTTGAGAAGATCTGAGTATAATACACTTACTTCCAAAACCTGAACAACAAGTTTTGAAGGTGTGGTGTACTCATCAGCAACCATAGTAAATTCAAGTCCCTGCTTATTGTATGGTACAAATCTGATGGAGTCTACAGGATATGAATCGCTGAATAGTGAATCCATAACAGGAACTTTGGTAGTTTCTCTTTTAATAATGCCCATTTTAAGAGCAGCCTCTTTTGCTTTTTTAAGTGTTCCAAGTGAGTCGATAAATGATTCAGGAATGGTTCCAATAGCTTTTACAACGCTAAAAGAATCCGTTTTCAGAAAATAAATCAGACTATCAAAGTCAGAAGTATATTTATTATTAACATCTTTATATGCTTTTTGAGCATCACGAATTTCCATAAGCTTGGTAATGGTAGCCCTTTCGATAATATCCTTTTGTTTAATAAAGCGAATAGGGGTTTGAATACTTTCATAAACAAAATAAGCTAATACGATGATAAGAATTCCGAGTACGATTTGGATTGCTGCTCTCATTATTTAAATATTTTTATATAATATTGGTTTGCGCACAAATTTAACAAAAAAATAAATTATATATTTTATATTTTGGATTATTTCTCATTCAATGCTAAAAAATTATATTTATAAGGAATTACTCGATAATCTTGGATTGAAAGCAACCCCGGGTCAGGAGCAGTTGCTGGAGAAGATTTCAGGATTTATTTCCAATCCGGGATCTGATGAATTATTCCTTATTAAAGGGTATGCTGGTACGGGTAAAACGACAATAGTGAACACTTTAGTGCGCACTTTCACAAAATTTAAGCAACAATCGGTTCTTTTGGCACCAACAGGGAGGGCGGCAAAGGTACTTTCATCGTATACAGGGAAAACAGCCTACACCATTCATAAGAAAATCTACCGCCAAAAATCAGGGCAAGATGGCCTTGGTCAGTTTGTATTGGATAAAAATTTTCATAAAAATTGTTATTTCATTGTTGATGAAGCCTCAATGATAGGCGATCGGTCTCCCGAAAACGGGCAATTTGGATCAGGTGACCTGCTGGGCGACCTTCAGGAATATGTTAATCAGGGTCAGAGCTGTCATTTAATTTTAATAGGCGATCTTGCCCAATTACCGCCGGTAGGACTGGATATTAGTCCCGCACTAAATCCGAAAAAATTACAGTTGCTGAATTATAATCCAATAGAGGTCTATCTCCGCGATGTGGTCAGACAATCGAAAGAGTCAGGCATACTTGAAAATGCCACCATTCTTCGAAGGATGATAGAAGACCGGAAAGCCGGGAATCCTAAATTTCAGATTGAAAAATTCGATGACATTGTAAGGATTACAGGAGTGGAGCTGGTTGATGAAATAGAAAACTCGTATTCAAAATATGGTGAAGGGGAAACAATAATTATCAGTCGTTCAAATAAAAGGGCGAATAGATTTAATGCAGGTATCCGGAATCAGATTCTATGGCGGGAGGAGGAAATATCTATTGGGGATCTGTTGATGATTGTTAAGAACAATTATTTTTGGATTCATCCTGAGGAAAACCTCGATTTCATTGCAAATGGCGACATTGCCAGAATAGAAAGGATCCACAGGCACGAAAACCTTTATGGCTACCATTATGCCGATGTAAGTCTGAGTCTGCCCGATTTTAAAGACCTCACCATAGAAGCAAGAATAATGGTAGATACCCTCATGATTGATTCGGCTTCCTTGCCAATAGCTCAACAAAAAGATTTATTCCAAACCATTCTTGAAGATTATTCTGACGAGTTGCCAAGAAAAGAACGTATAAAAAAAGTAATGGAAAATACAAGTTTTAATGCTTTGCAAGTAAAATTTGCCTACGCCGTAACCTGCCATAAAGCTCAGGGCGGACAATGGAAATCTGTCTTCGTCGACCCCGGATATTTTACTGAAGGGATGATGAATATTGAATACCTCAGATGGCTTTATACAGCTTTCACCAGAGCCACTGAAAAACTATATTTGGTCAATTTCCCTGATGAGTTTTTCGATTGATTTCCACACCATCCTTAGGCCCTTCGACAAACTCAGGAACCACCACATCACCACATCACCACACCACCACACCACCACATCACCACACCATCATTCCCCAATTATCTTCACCAATACCCTCTTCCGCCTCTTTCCATCAAATTCCCCATAAAAAATCTGCTCCCAGGGTCCGAAATCGAGCTTGCCTTTAGTCACGGCAACAACTACTTCGCGCCCCATAATGCTTCTCTTTAAATGGCCGTCAGCATTATCTTCAAATCCGTTATGCTTGTACTGAGAATATGGTTTTTCCGGAGCCAGTTTTTCCAGCCAGACTTCGAAATCGTGATGCAGGCCTGATTCGTCGTCGTTAATAAACACACTGGCTGTAATATGCATGGCATTTACAAGAATCATTCCTTCCTGAATTCCGCTATCGGTCAGACAATGCAATACTTCAGGAGTAATGTTTATAAATTCTCGTCTTTGTGAAGTGTCGAACCAGAGTTCTTTTCGGTATGATTTCATATTTCCTATTTTATAATTAAACAAATCTAACCGCAAAGTTCGCTAAGGTTTTCGCAAAGTTCGCTAGGTTAATTCTAATTGACAATTCCCAATTCCCTTTGCGCCCCTTGCGAAACCCCTTGCGCCCCTTGCGGTTATTTCAAAAATGATTTGGATACTTAAGTCTATAAGT
>JAIOZM010000065.1 GCA_021740585.1 Bacteroidales bacterium | reverse complement strand
ATAACATACGTAAACCCCGTCATTGCGAGCGTAGAGAAGCAATCTCATGTTTTTATCACACACTACTCATTTACAAAATATGATAATCCATAAAAATCCAAAAACTGAAGCAATTTACCTGAAACTCAAGGTTTCCATTAGCTTCATCATTTTGTCATCTATTTTATCTGTCGCGTTTCAATCTTGCGGACAAAACAAATTTGAGAAAAAGAAAATTGTGTACGTAAATTCATACCACCTTGGTCATCCGTCAAGCGATGAGATTATGGATGCCGTTATTGAAAGTTTTTCAGCTGACAGTTTTGAGCTTACGACCTTTATCATGGACTCAAAGCGAAATAATTCATTAGAATTTATTGAAAATCGGTCTAAAGAATTATCCGATTCCATAAAGCTTCTTAATCTGGATATATTGATTCTTTCTGACGATAATGCAGTGAAATACCTCTACCTGCCCTATTTTAAGAACACCGACATCCCGATGGTATTCTGTGGAATAAATTTATCTGCCAGTCAGTATGACCTGCCCTATGAGAAAGTTACCGGTATGATTGAAATACTTCCTCTTGAGGATGTATTGCGCACAATGAAGCCCTATTACCCTGCAATGAAAAACTTACTCGTAATTACAGAGAATACAACTACATCGCACAAGGAAAAAGAATTGCTCGATACGATGTTCATCAGACTTGGAATTAATGCCACTTATGAAATGGTTGAAGATTTTGATCAATGGAAATCGGCTTTTCGGGAAGGAAATATGAATTATGATATGATTTATGTTCATACCAATGGTGCTATTAAGGGCTGGAATCAAGAGGATGCTATTAGTTTTGTAAATCAGTACATTAAAGTCCCGCTAATTACTTGTGAAGATTTCATGATGCCATTCGTTGTATATGGGCAGACTAAAGTAGCAGCCGAGCATGGCATTTGGGCAGCCAATGCAGCAAAGAAAATATTGGAAGGAAAAAGTCCTGCAGATATTCCGATTATAACTAATCAATTGTCAACAACCTGGATAAATGCAGGCTTGGCGAGAAAGATAGATTTCCGGGCCGACACAATATTGTTGGGGAAAGCTATCATTTTAGATTAGATTTTGGAGGCGCTATTGATTTTTAGAAGCTAATCAACTTTATGCTCCCAGCTTTGCCCGATCATCTCAAGTTTTCCTGTATCAGGAACCCTTCTTTTGAAATCCTCGAAATAAGCCCGTAATTTCAATATTTCTTGGTTAAATTGTGGATCATTGATCTTATTATTGATCTCTCCCGGATCTTCATCCCTTACAAAAAACATATCTCCAAAGTCACGGTAATCCCTGTTTTGGGCATAGTTTGTCGGATCAAGCATTATCCCCAGTTTGTAATTTTTAGTAATAACAGTTGCCTGCGACCAATTCTCAGATACAAGATATTCTCGGTTAAGCGGAGTATTGTGGGTTATCAGATCAACCAGAGACAAACCTTGTATCTCATACTTCAGGTCTGGTAGTTCAATCTCAGCCAACTCTACCAAAGTCGGAAAGATGTCTGTAAGCGATACGAGATCCTCGATTTCACGTGAGCCTTTAAAACCGGCAGGATATCTGATGATCAGTGGAACATTCAGAATATCTTCGTATACATTTTGTCCAATGGCTGCTTTTTCCACCATGCCGTGGTTTCCCACGAAGTCGCCATGGTCTGAGACATAGATAACAATGGTTTCCTTGTCCAGGCCTGCATTACCCAGCTCGTTCAGAATCTGACCCACATAATGATCGATCTCGGTTACAAGAGCATAATATGCTCCGATAAAATCTCTCCACAATTGCTCATCTTCAAAGGCTTTATCCATGTTCCAAACCTTATTACCTCCGGCGCGCTGCTCCTGAAGCAGGGGAGGTAAATTTTCTGCAGGTTCATAAAAGCTTCCGGGTTTCTTTATACCGCTACCCTTTTTAACACCATCGCCCCAATCAGAAACATTATACATATCCATATACTTCTTTTGCGGAGTATAAGGTTGATGAGGACGGTAAAAACTGGCCAGGCAGAAAAAAGGTTCTTCACTTTTAGCATGTGCTTTAATCATGTCGATGGTTAATCCAGCTGTATATGCTTCCATAGTATGAGTTTCCGGAAGTCGGGACAAGCGGGTACCGAGATCGGCAGTTGGAACAAGGCTGTCGGCATAACCTGAACATTTAGGACCTCTCCCGAATTCAGCACCCCAATCCCATGTAAACTCATCAATATATCCTTCTTCCTCAAGCCAGCTTATGTAGCCATCTTCAGATTCCCCACACAGATGACTCTTCTTAACATCCCAACCCTCATCTATTGCATCGTGGGTATGTCGCTTACCAAATGCATACGTATTATAGCCGTTTTGTTTAAATAGGCTTGCCAGCGATACTACTTCTTTCATAACTGAAGTGCGTTCGCTATTGGTTAATAAACCAAGCGTTCGCGAATTTATCCCAGTAAATATCGAGGCTCTGGACGGAGCACAAATTCCTGTTGTGCAATAAGCACGGTTGAAAACCACTGCTTCATTGGCCAGCTTATCTAAGTTTGGAGTAATAACATCAGGGTGACCTTCAAAGCCCATCACATTTTTATTGTGCTGATCGGCAAAAAGGATAAGTACATTAGGTTTTGTTTGATCCTGCTCCCTGGAACTGTTAACACAGGCAGTAAGGCTAACAAAAGGTAATAGTACCAAGCTCAACTTTTTCATTATCTTTTTTTTTGTTGCTGTTTGATTCTTTAAAAGTATAATTAAGTCTATAAAATTCCATTAATAAACGCTTAATGAATTGCGCATAAATCAAATGTGTAGAAGAAATCTGAATTATTATGCAAAAAAAAGACGCTGGCAACTCTGTTGTATATTCTCTTGAATAATCCTAACCACAGAGTGGTTATATTTGATTAGCCACGGTCCCACTGTTGGTATTTCGTATGCGTCGAGCATCCAACACCATAAACCCCAAGACATGCAGGAACTGAATCTGTTGCCAAATCGACGGGTAATGAGTTAAAAAAATAAAATTGTGCAACCACTCCTTGCTCTGCCGGAGCGGCTACGCAAAGGCGAGGCCGGGGTTGGGTTTTCCGTTCGATTTATTACCACGGGTGGGACCGTGGTTAATCAATTGTGAGTCCTCCGGACTCAGTGAAAAAAATCTTTATTTTTTTCATTAAACTCTGCCCTATTAATCCAAATTTAAGGTTTTGTTATTCCCCTCTTTTTATATTTGCAGAAATACCGCTATATTCTGGAATTCAATATTTCGCAAATTATGACTAAAAGAATCAAAAAATCGAATATAAATTTAAAAGCATTGAAATTAAAACAAAAAGCTTTTTTAATTACAATTTTCACAATATTAATAGTCATAAGCTCTTGTTCGAGATTCAATAATAAGATAGAGCTTACTTCCTATATTGACCCCACCATTGGCAATGTTTCTCGTTTTCTGGTACCAACTTATCCAACCTTTCATCTGCCCAACCAAATGTTAAGAATGGTGCCGCAAAAAAATGACTATATCTCTGATGAGGTGGAAGCTTTTCCTCTACAGGTTGCCTCCCACAGAGACAAGGGATTATTTCTGATGAAAGTTGAAACCAATGAAGTTGCAGGGTCTGGATTGAAGAAAAATATGTACATCGATCACGATCTGGAGACAGTGCTTCCATGGCTTTATTCCACCTATCTGATAGAGGATGATATTCGGGTAAGTTTTACTCCCGGTGAAAAAAGTGGAATTTTCAAATTTGAATTTCCCGAAAATTCTAAAAGCAAAGTATTGATTCGAGGAACAAGCAATTTTAAATCCCAAACAGAGAGCGAAGGAGTTTTTACTCTGCAGGATAAAATTATATACAAAACCAGAGGTATTTTTTCTGAGACCAGTGAGATGTTTGTATATGCTTATGGGAAATTTTGTGATGAAAGTGGTAACCCCCTCAGCAATCTTGAATTTGCAGAAGAGGAAGGCGGATTGACAATAAATCTGTCAAAGGATGTTTCCTCAGATGTTTTTCTGAAGTATGCCATATCCTACATTAGCTTCGATCAGTCCGAAATTAATTTCTCAAAGGAATTGGAGGATGTAAACTTCGATGATCTGGCCCGGCAAGGAAAAAACCGTTGGGAAGAAACAATGAGTAAGGTTGAAATAGAAGGCGGTACTTTAGCTCAAAAAAGAACATTCTACACCTCTCTCTACCGTACGTATGAGCGCATGGTCGACATTAACGAGTATGGTCAATATTTCAGTGGATATGACGGACAAGTACATAAAAGTGAAAGGCCGTTTTATGTCGACGACTGGATCTGGGATACCTACCTTGCTCATCATCCTTTACGTACAATTTTGAATCCTGAAATGGAGAACGATATACTGCACTCCTATACAGAAATGTATAAGCAGAGCGGATGGATGCCCACTTTCCCAAGAATCCACGGAAACCATATGTGTATGAATGCCTATCATTCTTCATCCATATTTATTGACGGTTACAGAAAAGGACTGGTAGATTGGGATATTGAAAAAGCTTATGAAGGTGTCAGAAAGAACCTGATGGAAGGTACATTTATCCCTTGGCGACAGGGAACCCCTCGAAGGCCAATAGATGATTTTTATCACGAGAATGGATATTTTCCTTGCCTTCATCCCGGCGAAGAAGAAACCGAACCTCAGATGGACGGCTTTGAAAAAAGACAGGGAGTAGCTGTAACACTTGGTATCAGTTATGATTTCTGGGCATTATCAGAATTTGCCAAGGAGCTTGGGAAAAAGGAGGATCATGAATTGTTTTCGGTCAAAGAAAAAGACTATAAAAAGCTCTGGCATCCTGAGCATGCTCTCTTTATGCCTAAGGATGACGAGGGAAAGTGGATAAATATCGACCCCAAGAAAGACGGAGGTCCCGGCTTTCGTGAGTATTATGATGAAAACAACGGATGGACCTATGCATGGGATGTGAAGCATGATATCGAGGGACTCACAGAACTTATCGGAGGAAAAAAAGCAACTGAAAAACGTCTCGACCAGTTATTCAGGGAGCCCTTGGGAATGAGAAAAAGAGAGTTTGCTTTGAATGGTTCCAATTCAACAGGTATGGTAGGCCAGTTCAGTATGGGAAATGAACCTTCCTTTCATATTCCATACATCTACAATTATATAGGGGCGCCATGGAAAACTCAAAAAAGGACTCGTTTTCTTCTGGATGTATGGTTTAAAGATAATATTTTCGGTATTCCCGGCGACGAGGACGGTGGAGGAATGACATCTTTTGTGGTTTTTTCATCTATGGGTATTTATCCATTTACACCGGGTATTCCAATATACACGATAACAAGTCCGGTATTTGAAAAAGTGAGTATCCATTTAGACAATGGGAAAGACTTTACCGTGATAGCAAAAGGAGCAAATAAAAAAAATAAGTATATTCAGAGGGCGTATATAAATGGTGAAGAGATTTTTGAACCTTTTATATCTCATGAGCAAATTATGGCAGGAGTAACGCTGGAATTAGAACTCTCTGAGCTACCTAACAAAGAGTGGGGCAAATAATTTCAAAAGCACTAATATTCGGGATTAAATATAAAACAGAATAATAATTAACCATTAGTAATACAGACAAAATTTTATTTCAATAGCCATCTCGGCTATTGATTTCTAAACTTTCTAACCATATTCATTATGAAACAATTTGCGTTTTTACTGATTTTCAGCTCCTTATTTTTGATTTCATGTCAGGAAAAGGATGATTTTACTCCAATTTTTAACGGCGAGGACTTAAGTGGGTGGCATATAGTGAATGGCACAGCTCCTTTCACGGTTGAAGATGGAATGATAGTTGGCACTTGTGTTGCCGGATCACCAAACAGTTTCCTATGTACAGAGGCTACTTATGGAGATTTTATTTTAATTTTTGATGCAAAATTTGAAGAAGGAAATTCCGGTGTGATGTTCAGAGGACAAAGTAATCCTGAATATAAAAATGGACGTGTACATGGCTACCAGATGGAAATGGATCCCTCACCAAAACGAGCATGGACAGGTGGCATCTATGATGAAGCACGAAGGGCATGGTTGTATCCTATGGAATACAACAAAGAAGCAAAACCTTCTTTTCATAAGGGTGAATGGAACAGCTATCGTATCGAAGCCATTGGTAATAGCCTGAGAACTTTTGTTAATGATGTTCCATTTGCTGATTTGGTTGATGATGTTGATGCAGAAGGATTTATTGGACTGCAGGTTCATAGTATTGGCAATAATGAGGAACACATAGGACAAAAGAATATCTTTAAAAATATTAAAATTTGTACCACAAACCTCGACAAGCACAAAACCCCTGATAATCCGAACATTACTCAGGTAAGCTATCTGACTAATGAATTGAGTGAAAGAGAAATGACAGAAGGTTGGAAACTTTTATGGGATGGTAAGACAACTGAAGGTTGGCGCGGTGCAAAACTGGAGGGATTCCCGGAATCGGGATGGATTATTGAAGACGGTATATTGAGCGTGGAAAAAACAGATGGAGCAGAGTCGGCTCATGGCGGCGATATTGTTACTGTTGACGAATATGAAAACTTTATTCTTGAAGCAGATTTTAAACTCTCAAAGGGAGCTAATTCTGGCATTAAGTATTTTGTTGATACAGAACTGAATAAGGGTGCCGGCTCATCTATCGGTTGTGAATACCAGATATTGGATGATAAGCTTCATCCGGATGCAAAGATGGGAAAGGACGGAAACCGGACACTTGCTTCCTTGTATGATTTGATTACGGCAAACGCTAAGAATTTCAATCCGGACTTACCTCAGCAGAAACGTTTAAATGAGTATAGCTGGAACCGCGCAAAGATTATTGTTCAGGGTGATGATGTGGAACATTATCTGAACGGCATCCTGGTTGTTAAATACAACAGAGGTGGTCAGCAATGGCGAGACCTGGTGGCTGAAAGCAAGTATAAGAAATGGCCCAATTTTGGAGAAGCAAGAAAAGGGCACATTTTGCTGCAAGATCATGGAGATGAAGTAAGTTTCAAGAATATTAAGATTAAATCCCTATAGAAAATGGAAACAAACAGAAGAGATTTTATAAAAAAGACCGGAGTAGCTGCTGCCGGATTGGTGCTCGGAGGTATGAGCGTATCAGCCAAGAGCTATAAACGAATTTTGGGTTCAAATGAAAGGATTCAGGTAGCATTGGTTGGACTTGGAAGAAGGATGCCGGCATATGTTGGGCCAATATCCAAATTATCCAATAATGTGGAGTTAAGCTATCTGTGTGATGTAATGCCTTCGCAATTAGATAATGCGGCGGGAATATTTTCTTCAAAAATAGATTATAAGCCAAAACTTGAAGCCGACATCAGAAAGGTACTTGCCGACAAGAAAGTAGATGCTATATTTAATGCAACACCCGACCATTGGCATACTCCGGGATCGGTAATGGCGATGCAGGCAGGCAAACATGTATATGTTGAAAAGCCATGCAGTCACAATATGTTTGAGAACGAAATGATTGTTGCCGCTCAAAAAAAATACGATCGAGTGGTGCAAATGGGTAACCAGCAACGCTCTTCCGATCATACCATTGAGGTGATCAATGCCATACATAATGGAGCAATTGGTAAAGCATACAAGGCAGTGGCCTTCTATACCAATAAAAGAGGTCGTGTACCTAATCAAAAAACGGTTGCTGTTCCAGGTGGATTAAACTGGGAACTATTTCAGGGTCCGGCTCCTCGCAGAGAATATACCGAAGAAACATGGAACTACAACTGGCATTGGTATGGCTGGGATTACGGAACTGCTGAAGCAGGAAATAACGGCACCCATGAAATAGATGTCGCACGCTGGGCACTGCAGGTTGGCTTTCCTAATCGTGTAGATGTAGATGCCGCAAAAGGTCAGTTTCTGGATGATGGATGGGAGATGTACGACACCATGGAAGCTACTTTTAAATTTGATGACAATAAAACCATCAAATGGGACGGAAGAAGTCGCAATGGTTACGACACCTATGGAGCAGAGCGCGGAACAATTATATATGGTAGTGAAGGTAGCGTATTTGTAGACCGGGGTACTTACAGGATTTATGACAGAAAAGGAGAACTGATTAAAGATCTGAAATCAGCCAGCAATGAATCCGGTACCGCTCTTGGCGGAGGTGGCGACACAACAAATCAGCACGTGGTCAATTTCTTTGAAACCATCAGGGGAAAAGAAAAACTGATGGCTCCGATTGATGATGCATCAGTTAGTATGGCAATGGTTCATTATTGCAATGTCGCTTACCGTATTAATAGTGGATATGATATTGATTCGAAGAACGGGAAGATGTTAAATGATAAAGCAATGGAGCTGTGGTCAAGGTCTTATGAGAAAGGATGGGAACCAACCATATAGTTCCCTGACATACTATTGCATAAATTAACGCTCTTTAATTTTATTATCAGGGCAATGATTGGGGTTGTGCCAGTGTCCTGATTGAATTGCATCAAATTAATATTGATTATTAATATCGAATTAACCATTAATTAAACCATAAACCATAAATTAGAGCTATACTTATTTTCTAAATTTATTTATTCCAAAGCTTCATTAATATTATGACTAATTATATCAAAACAGGAATTCTTTCTTTACTTGCTTTGCCTCTGTCAAATATCACATTGGCACAAGAAGGTAATAAGAAAAATCTGCTATTCATAATTACTGATCAACAGCGGTACGATGCCTTATCTTATGCAGGGAATACTGTATTAAAAACTCCTAATTTGGATCGACTGGCCAAACAAGGGGCATACTTTCAAAATGCATACACTCCTTGTGCGGTTTGCGGACCTGCAAGGTCTTCCATTCTCACCGGTTCTATTGTTGAACATACAGGAGTTGTATCAAACAACGAGACTTATTATTATGAAGGAGAGGGCATAATGACTATGCCAACTTTTGATGAGATATTGTCAGAGAACGGCTACCATTGCGAATACTACGGGAAATGGCACGCAATGTCTAAAAGAGCTAATATATATAAAAATCCCGTGCAAACTGCAGATAATGGAAATTCCGTTTTTGGACCTGGTGGTCAAAGTTATATTTGGCGGGATTATTTAGATCTGCTTGGACCGGTACCTGAGCCGGGCGCAGGCCAGTTTAAAGAAGATATTTCGAAATACCCATACACTGCGAACCCACTCGATCATTTTTACGGCATGAGTTATGAAGCCCTGGTTGCTTCCGGTCAAAAACACTCACAACCCGATCAACATGGAGTATTACAATTGAATGAAAGTCATACTATGACAGCCTTTCAGGCTCGTCAAACTCTGGAAGCCATTGAAAGATTAAAGGACTCGACCTTTAGTATTACCTGTGCCTTTCATTTTCCACATACACCTATGGTAGTTCCCGAACCCTATTATAGCCTGTATCCTGTGGCAGATATGATACCTCCGGTTAGTATAAATGACAACATGGCGAATTCTCCCTATGCAAGTTCAAATAGCAGAAATACCAGAACCGAGTACGCTGATCCGGAGAAGATCAAATATATGATCTCCGAATATTATGGGATAATCACTGAAATTGATGATTGGATAGGATTGATGCTGGATAAACTGGATGAATTGGGAATTGCCGATAATACCATGATAATTTTCACAAGTGATCATGGCGAAATGTTGGGAGCGCATGGTATGCGTGAAAAAAATATCTTCCTGAATGAAAGTGCACATATTCCTTTGCTCATTAGCTCTCCGGGTGATGTGCAGCCAGAGACTACAGTTGATGGATATATTTCTCTTATCGATTTATTTCCAACAATATTAGATTATCTGGAAGTGCCAGCAGTGGAATCAGATGGAAAAAGTCTTCGTGGACTCATCGAAGGTACAGATACAGAACATGGCCAATATACGGTTACAGAATGGGACAGAGAAAACACTCCCAATTATATGGTGATTAAGGATGGATGGAAACTTATCATTCCTTACACGATAAAATCGACAGTAATCAATGCCATGTACGACCTGAACACAGATCCCTATGAAATGAACAACCTCTTAGGAAGTAATCCTGCTCGCGCCAATTATAAAGCTCAGGCAGAAGAATTACGCGCATGCTTACTGGAATGGCTGGCTGAAAGAAACTCAGTACACTACTATAGCGTTTCGAAAAGAGATTTAATGGAAGGAGGCAAAGCAACTGGGAATAATGCAGCATTTGTTTCACAAATTGTACCTGAATTGAAAGCAGGAGAAACAATTTCCATTAGTATTACCATGAAAAATACGGGTACTACTGCCTGGACTCCAACCGGTCAGTTCAAATTAGGCAGTCAGAGTCCTGCTGATAATGAAATTTGGGGTATACAACGTGTGAATCTGGACCCGGGAGACAGTATCGTAAATGGTGGAGAAAAAACTTTTCAATTTGAGGTGACCGTACCCCAAAATGATGGGGTTTACAATTTTCAATGGCAAATGATTCAGGAAGGCGAGGAATGGTTTGGTGCAAAATCGGAAATCAAACAGTTTGTATCTGGAAATCCCGGAAGTTTTATGGATGATTGCGATGTCACTACCAATTGGAAATCATCTTCCAGTCTGATCCGGAATACTACCAACCAACAACAAGGAAGTGCTTGTATTGAGTTTTATGCCTCGGGTACTGACGAATTTAAAAAGGTCTTCTCACCAGCATATAATTCATGGGGGTCTGAAGAAAATACAGTACTAAGATTCTGGTATTATATATCAGATATCAGCTTATTTGAATCATCCAACCAGGTGGAATTAGGTAGTTCCGGGAAAGCAGACGAAAACGAATATAACTGGAATCTATCTAATCTGACGAACGGTTGGAATTATCTGGTACTTAAAACCAGCGAGGCAACTAAAATGGGATCACCCAACTTAAATGCCATTAACTGGTTTCGTATTTACCATAAAAAGACGGGGATTATCAAAACCAGGATTGATGCTATACAGCTAATCGATACAAATGTAGGACCCTTATACACTTTGCTGGTTACCAGAGGTAGTGGTGGTGGAGACTATCCGGCGGGAGTTAATGTAAACATTTCGGCCCAGGCAGCTTCAACTGGTACAATATTCGATAAATGGATCATTGAATCGGGTAATCCTGCAATTGCAGATGTGCTTTCACCAAGCACAACAGTAATACTTGGAGAAGGCTCTGCTTCAATAACTGCCACTTATAAAAGCACCGTTTCTGTTGAAAGCTTAAAAATCAATGATTCCTCTGTTGAAATATATCCTAATCCCGCAAAAGATGAATTTTCAATTCATTTAAAGCTTGAGAAATCATCTGAATTAAATATTTCTCTCCTTGACTTAAGCGGACGAAAAGTAGGAAAGGAGATCAGGAACCTTCAAGTGAATAAGGGTCAAACTGAAGTGTACCTTCCTGTCTCAGAAATTATGCCGGGGACTTATATATGCAAAGTAAGTATCAATAGCAGTTCTTTTTCTCGGCTTCTAATTATTCAGTAAAAAGATTAGGCAAACCATTTCGATACTTCCTATAGTATTTCAGATTTTTATGTATTGAGACGCCCTAAGTGGCATAAAAACAAAGAATCAATATAATATTTCGTTTTGAATGAGCAATCGGATGCCTATATTACTGTATATGAATCTTTGAAAAATATATATCCTTGCCCATAACTACTTTCGTCAGATAAAGTCCAGATTTTATATTGCTTAAATTCAGTTCATTTTTGTAGCGATGAACTACTTCGTTAAAAAGAGTCTTTCCCATCATATCATATAGGATTATCCTGGCGGATACCGGATAAAGATTTTTAAAATCAATATGCATGACATCCCTGACCGGGTTTGGATATATCCTTGGCGACTCATACTTGTCAAGAATATTTGCTGCATAAACACCAGTAGTCTCATCATCTAAACCAGCAGAAATATATATATTATCAAAAAGTATTTTGTCTTCACTATCACTCGCTTTGCAGAGCCACCGCAGAAGCGATAGATTAGGAAGCTGATTACCGGTAATCACAATTGAGTCAGTATATACAGTATTGTTATCAAAGTCTGAACCGCTTACCCAGGTTTTAACTGTTGTATAACTGCTACCATCATCACCTGATATCTGCAAAGAGAAATTCTCACCTGCTTCCATACTGATTGCTTTGTATAGAAAGTCAAGCTTAACATAGTCATAAACTGATAAGTCTATTCTGTTTGAATTAGAATGTGAGGAACTTGAATTACTAACCAGATTGAGGGAATATGCCCCCTGGATTGGATCTTTACTGCTAATTTTACAATCTGCCCCACCATCATTCCAGTTTAAATAACCATTTTCAAAATTATCATAGAACAAGACAACTTGATTATTACCTGAACCACTAAATGTTGCAGAAACATTGATGCTACTATCCATAATTACAGTTTTCGTTAACTCTGTTCCTTCAATATCTCCCCCCCAGGATTCCAATGCACAGCCCTTATATGGTTCCGCTGTCAGAGTAACTTCTGTTCCAGTAATGTAAACCCCACCAGCAGGATTTAATGTCACTTTTCCAAAACCTTCGATTTCAAGATTTAAACTTTTATCATCATGTGTACGCAAATACCAGTCACGGAAACAGCTTTCTAATTCATCCACTTTATTCTTATAAGTCAAATTTCCTGCAACATCTCCAATCAAATTTGTTAGCTCAAGAGAATCCTCATTTAAATTATATAATGCTTTGATTACACTCGATGCCGATGAATCAGGAAGCAATAATTTCCAACCGCCTTTCAAAACCATATGAGCCGGTTTTGAAGTCAGACTATGTAACCACTCGGTTACGATATAGTTATCCTCAACATTTTCAGTATGCTCAATTTTACCACGTAAGCTTTTTCCATCAGATACTTCTTCAGGAAGGTTCAGGTAATCGAGAATAGTAGCAAATAAATCAATCTGTGACACCGGTGTTTCTACGCTGGTTCCAGGTGTAATTTTCCCCGGGAATTTCATCATTAATGGAATATGTGATGATTCTTCATAGAACACATTTTTTGATCGCATACCATGAGCTCCTAACATTTCACCATGGTCACTGGTAAATATTATCAGGGTGTTTTCTGTTAAACCCAATTCATCTAACTTGGCTAAAATTTCTCCAATCCTGTCATCCACCTCTTTTACCAAAGCATAATATTCTGAAACAAAGTATTGTATTTTTACAGGATCAGAATATCTTGGTCCTGCTATATCTTTTTCTTTCCAATATGGAGAATTAATATGTGTATCATTTATACTTGCCGGAATCGGCATATCCTCGGGTGGAAACATTTCAATATAGGCTTCTGTCGCTAGAAAAGGCGGATGCGGATGATGAAAACTGCAGGTTATACTAAAACTTGAATCTTTCAATCTCTCTATCGCGTCAATAACTTGTCCGGATTCCCAGGCTGGTAAATGGAGCTCAGGTGGAATAATGGTAACTCCATGGATATCTGATTGACTAAGGTCAGTTGATAGAGGCAGTCCGTTTAACTTCTCATCATATCGCAAATCAACAGGATGAGCAAGGTAAGGACGTTTTGTATAGGTATCATAGAACTCTCCATCCTCAAGATCTCTGTTAGGAAAGCTTATATCCAATTGTTCTAAGTAGACGCTAACTTCACTTGGTCCTGCTTCGGTTGTACTTGTAGCCGTAATCGGATTATTGTA
Source organism: Bacteroidales bacterium (assembly GCA_021740585.1). Classification (GTDB taxonomy): domain Bacteria; phylum Bacteroidota; class Bacteroidia; order Bacteroidales; genus JAGLSB01. The sequence continues at coordinate 9,552 of JAIOZM010000065.1, read as the reverse complement.
TGCAGCCCCATGCCAGGTTGGCGAATGCCATTTCCCGTAATACTCACAGCTATAACCGTTTTCAGCAAGAACTTCATCATATGTTTGCATATACATTACTCCCGATTCCCTTCCCTCATAAGCCGGGCCATTGCCAAACATTTTGGTATGCCATACAGTATGCCCGGTAAACATTGTAGCCCTCGCAGGAGCACAAACAGCACATTGGGTATGTGCATTCTCAAACCATACACCCTCCGATGCTAAACGATCTAGGTTGGGTGTATTTAAAATGGCATTTCCTGAATAACTTAATGCATTGTACTGTTGTTGGTCGGTCATTATAAACAGTAGATTGGGCTTTTTGGAATTTTGTCCAAATGCACCATTCTGAACAATTGACAATGCAAGTAGATTGAAGATAAATTTCATTGGTTTCATAGCAATCATTCTATATAATTTATAAAATGTTCAAAAATAATTCTATTGACATTTATTAAATCGTTTTCAAACAAACTTGGCAGACAGCAAATGACCTTCAGTTTATCTGTATAAATACAATAATAGTAAACAAAGATAAATAATAACTTAATTTTCTCTTAATATCATTTCCAGATTCAATATTAAACATTCAAATAAATTGAATTTTATCCCTTTTCATGACTTATAAAGTGATAAATATTCCCCCTCAATAATAATTAGTTATTTTGCTCATACATTATTTAGCTATCCCATAGGCTGAATTATTCAATGCCTGTGTGGGATTCTCCTGAAATTGACACAGCAAAACAGAAGACTTCAGAGGGAGTTAAAGGCTATTAAAGATTAATTAATCCATTATTAAGCCAATCCTCTTATTTTTATACAAAATTATATTAAAGTAGGTTTCTAAACGAAAGAAAAATATTCAAGCTAATTCATTGAAAATTATAAAGCATAAGAGAGACAAAAAAATCATGGATAAAAGAAATCTACTTATAGGACTCGTTTTTGGATTAATGATCTTTTCATGGGCACAAGGCCAAAAGAATGATTATTTATCGAATTTCCCCGAAGGCAAAACTCCGGAGGAAATAGGCTTAATAATTACTGAAAACCTGCTTTCCCGGGATTACAGACGCACCAAATTCCTTAATAACAAGGGCTCTATGCACTATGCAGAAGTTGTGACAGCATATGGTGCGCTTAAGTTCTCAGATCTGACCAACGACCGAAAGTTGCTTCTTCAACTGGAAAAAAGATATCGTCCCATTGTAGATGAAGATAATTCCGACCTGATTCCCAAAGGATTCCACGGTGACTTTACCGTTTTTGCACTAATACCTTTTGAGTTATACCGCTTACGTGGAGATAAACGATTCTATTTTCTAGGAATGAAGATGGTTACAGAGCAGTGGGAATATACAAATCCGGAAGACGGACTTACATGGCAGGCACGCTGGTGGATCGATGATGCCTATATGATTGCCTCTGTTGATGCGCTCGCAACACGCATTACCGGTGATCAAACCTGGGTTAACAATGCCGCATTACTCCTTGAGGCTTATTGCAGAAAACTACAGGCGGATAATGGTCTCCTACCCCACTCAGATAATACGCCATATTACTGGGGACGTGGAGTTGGTTGGGTAGCCGCAGGTCTGACTGAAGCTCTAACCACCATGAAGAAAGACCACCCCATGTATGCTGAGCTTATGGGCTACTACAAAAAGCTTATGGCGGGTCTGCTTCCCTTGCAGGCAAAAAGCGGTTTGTGGCATCAATTGCTTGATTATCCTGATTCTTATGAAGAGACATCTTGTACAGGCATGTTTACCTACGCATACATTGTTGGCATCAAGAACGGCTGGCTCGATGCTGCAACTTATGGTCCTGCTGCAAGGAGTGGATGGCTGGCTTTGACCGAAAAAATCAATGAAAATGGAGAAATCTCAGACGTATGTGTGGGAACTAATGAAATGCATGGTGCTGAGGCATATCTGCAAAGAGAACGTCGTACCGGTGATTTTCATGGACAAGCCCCGGTTTTGTGGTGTGCAAATGCTATGATGCAATAACCAATTTTAGAGATGAATAGTACCTTCACATTTGGAATGAATAATAATTGAATTATATGAAAACTAAACCCATATACTTTTACCTTCTTACTGCACTGTTTGGATTCCAAATACAGGCAAATTCTCAAGATTTAGTTGATCCGACTACACTGAATAATAAAATTATGGCCGGCTACCAGGGATGGTTTGCTGCCGAGGGCGACGGAGCCGGTGAGGGATGGCGTCACTGGGGAGGTGATCCTCCTTCAGCAGAGAGCATCACAATTGATTTCTGGCCCGATTTGAGAGAGTATGAGGCTGACGAGCTGTATCCAACAAATTTCTTTTACAATGATGGGTCCAATGCCGGATTATATAGTGCGTATACTCCTAAAACGGTAGAGAGACATGTGAAATGGATGAAAGATTATGGTATTGATGGGGTATTTGTGCAGCGCTTCATAGGCAATGCCGTAAATATGACTGAATTGCGTGACCAGGTATTGCAGAACGTTCGTTTTGCTTCCGAGAAATATGGACGTGTATTTGCTAATATGTACGATATTTCGGGAGGTAGTGATGCCACTATGGTCGAAATTCTGAAAAATGACTGGATTCACCTTGTAGATGACCTTAAAATAACTGAAAGTCCAGGTTATATTCATCACAATGGTCTTCCGGTCTTATCCATTTGGGGGTTCGGATCAACAGACCGACCCGGAACCCCTGAAATTACCCACGAACTTATCCAATGGTTTACTATCGATGCTCCGGAGAAATACAGGGTAACACTTAAGGCAGGAGTCAATAATAAATGGCAGGAGTTATCGGCTGAATGGCAGGCTGCCATTGAAAGATTCGATATTATAAGTCCATGGGCAGTAGGTCGCTATGGTAATATTCCCGGTGCAGATAATTTCAGAAAAGACTATATTGAACCTGATCTGCTGAGAACCCAAAGTCTGAATATTGATTATATGCCAGTTGTTTTTCCCGGGTTCTCATGGTATAACCTCAAAGAAGATGCGAATTTAAATGACAAACCACGCGATGGAGGAAAATTCTTGTGGCACCAGTTCTACAATGCCATGGATGCAGGTTGCAATATGGTGTATGTAGCCATGTACGATGAAGTAGACGAAGGAACAGCTATTTACAAACTTGCTGAAAATGACGAACAAACTCCAACTACAGGAACCTTTGTACCTCTCGACTTTGATGGCTACGAACTGCCGAGTGACTGGTATCTTCAGTTGACCGGGGAAGCCTCAAAAATGCTACGTAGTGAGATTCCTCTTACCTCAACAATCCCTCTCACAGCGACCGTAAGCGATGCTATCATTCTTTCGCAGGATATCCCCACCACAATGACTCCCGGTGCAATCGAATCTGTTAGCATCACGGTTCAAAATACAGGTAAAACAAGCTGGACAAAAGCAAATGGTTTTCAACTGGGAAGCCAGCAAGCGCAAGACAATACAATCTGGGGATTAAACCGTATAGAACTGAACGACGGTGAAACAATTGCCCCGGGTGCCAACAAAACCTTCACCTTCAATGTTACTGCACCCAATGAAGCAAATACATTTAATTTCAGATGGAGAATGATGCAGGAAGGTGTGAACTGGTTTGGCAGACTCACAGAAAACCGTTTGATAAAAGTAGGCAATAACCTGAGTTTCCTTGATGATTGTGATGCACTAACAAACTGGAGCTCTTCAGGCTCCATCGTGCTCAATACTTCAAACAATAAACAGGGAACTGCATGTATTGAATTTACAGGAAGTACAGCAGGTGAATTCAATAAGGTATTTTCAACACCCTATGCTTCAGGCCTTTCCGCGAATAACGCCCTGTTACAGTTTTGGTATTTTGTCTCTGATGCTTCAGCTTTACTGGCCACAAACAAGCTTGAAATTGGTAGCGCCGGGAAAACAAATGAAGATGTATACTATTGGGTTCTCAATGACTTGAAGAGCGGTTGGAATCTTATTACCCTGACGGTAAAAAATGCCAACAGTATTGGATCACCCGATTTGAACGCCATCAACTGGTTCAGTATTCAGAATAATAAAAGTTCTTCTATTACAAGCAGGATTGATGAATTGCAGCTTCTGGATCTGAATGCAAATGCTGAGAATTTTCAGCTAACCGTCATAAATGGTAGTGGCAGTGGCAGCTATATCAACCACGCAACAGCAACCATCATTGCAGATGATGCGCCGGAAGGACAAAAGTTCAAGGAATGGGTCATCAATTCTGGCAATCCCATTCTCGCCAATACAAAATCCGCCACTGCCTCCTTAACTATTAATGGAGGAGATGTGGAAGTTATGGCAAGCTACAAAGATGCCGGGAACTATCTGGACGACTGTGATGACAAGCTGGACTGGAGAGATGCTTCATTAACTTCTTTAAACATAACGGATTATATTCAGGGAGATGCTTGTATTGAGTTTACCGGTTCTAATTCCCCTGAGTTCTACAAGAAATTTGATCCTGCCTATAAAACAGGAGTTACAGAGTCAAACGGTGCCATACAGTTCTTATACTATGTGTCTGATATTTCAAAATTTGAAGATTCAAATCAGCTGGAGATCGGAAGTGCAGGAAAGAATGATGCCGACGAATATAACTGGAAGCTTACAAATATAAAACCGGGATGGAATTTTTACAGTTTACGATTCATTTCTGCCAGCAAGATGGGGAGCCCGGATTTGAATGCGATTAACTGGTTCCGATTGTATCATAAAAAAACCGGAGTCATTACAACAAGACTCGATGCCGTTAGGATCGTCAATATCAATACGGTAAGTAAGTATGCACTCACTATACAAAATGGAAGCGGTTCGGGCTCATATTATGAAAATGAACTTGTGAAGATCACAGCTGCTCCGCCAGTAGACAAGCAGTTTGATGCCTGGGTTGTTGAATCAGGCGACGCCTATATAGAGGATGTCAATTCAAGCTATACCACCCTGGCAATGAGAGATGTAGACGCTACTGTTTCCGCAACTTATAAAGACATAACTATTGGGATTGAAAACTTCAGTCCTAATGAATATAGTGTCAATATGTATCCTAATCCGGCAATTCATGAAGTGACAATTGCCATTACAGTGGAAAAAGATTCAGAAATTGATATCTCACTATTGGATCTGAGTGGACGCATTGTAGGTAGCAGCCTCAGGAATCTGCAGTTGCTTGCAGGATACAGGGAAGTGAAACTTCCTCTACAAAACATTATGCCAGGGACTTACATAATCAGTATGAAAATTAACGATTCATTTTGCACAAAATTGTTGAATATCAACAAGCACTAATTATTAGCATCAGACAATGAAAAAACAAATTATCTTTTCTTTTTTAATGCTTCTGATATTAATCAGTATTTCATCAAGCGCCTGGTGTGCAAACATTGTGCGGCCGTGGCGTTCTACAACTGCGATTGTGAAAGCGGGTGATAGTTTTGAGACCTGGTTTAATGCCGACAATGGACAAACAGTCAACTCAGTCCAATTACGTGGACTATATAATACAGTAAATACAACAATAACTATCGAAAACGGCAACTGGGTATACGATCCATTGTCAGGGAATACATACAATACCAAAATCAATGTATCAGTTCCATCCGATGCTCCGGCTGATCGATATGACCTGATTCTAAAAACTTCAGCGGGCGATGTAGTATCCTATGGAGGCGTGAAAGTTGTTACTAATTTCAAGGAGGATTATTACATTATGCACATGTCAGACGGACATATATACCAGAGCGGTTATGATCCTGTAATATTATTGGCCAGAAAATCAGCGATGATAGATATTGCGAATATTATGGACTGCCAGATTATTATTGAAACAGGTGATAATATGTACAATGTAAGAAATCACCCCGAAAGAGAGGTAAATTATTTTCTGGGTATTGAAAATGAAGGAATTAAGGGAATGGCTAAAGCAACTGCAGCTACTTTTTTGGTTCCAGGCGATCATGATGCATATACTGCTAATGACTGGCCTCAGGCAAGTGTACAGGTTAATTCTGACTTCTTCAATGATTACTGGGGATTGCAGAACTCCTGTTTTAAATATGGAGGAGGTCGCTTCATGATGCTAAATAATGCATGGGAGACATCGACTACCAGCGGTAAAGATCATCAATATCAATGCGATGATGCCATTTCATGGCTTCAGAACGCCGGTTCCGGGGGTAATTTCTTCTTAACTGCCGGACACTGTTACGATAAGATGCATGAATTTATAGATGCCTATGAGAAGCTCGATCTGGTGCTTGCCGGAGATAAGCATCACATCAGGACTGACAATCCCTATGAATTTGATCCGGGGAGTGCAAAGCTTGCCTATGTTGCGGGATCTATCAGAGATCATTTTGAATTTAACTTGTTTAGTGTGAATGACAATGCCGGGACATATACGGCTGTGCCGGGTGTAAACGGTGTTGCTAATGTTCTAAAAAGCGGTAACCAGGATACCAGATCAACATGGATACCGAATCTGAGACTTACTTATTCAAACAACAATAATGGCAGCTTTATAGAAAATACAGCCACGATTGTAAATGATTTTGATTTCCCGATTAACGGAGCCAGAGTTCGCTTTGTTATGCCGAAAGGATTTAACTATGAATTTACAAATGCAACTTTATTGCAGCAATTTGAAGGTGATTTATTCCAAATAGTGGATGTTACAACTGATCTTTCTGCAAATAGTACCGTCTCAATATATACCCGCGCAGATGATTTATGTCCAAACGACCCGGATAAAACCGAACCGGGATTGTGTGGCTGCGGAGTGCCCGAAGGGACCTGCGAATCATTTCCTCTTGTGGTTAACAATGGTAATGGTGATGGTATATATCAACCTTATGAACTGGTAACCATCACAGCCGATCCTCCCAGTGAAGGCATGGAATTTTACGCCTGGGTGGTAAACTCCGGAACTCCAACAATTGCCGACACCACTGCAATAACTACTACCTTAACATTAACTTACAACCCTGCAAGTATTACAGCAACATACAAGGAGATACCAAAAATCAATGAATCGGTATTTATTTCGCAAGAGTTACCCACTTTGACTCCCGGAGAGACTATTTCGGTAAGTATTATCATGAAAAATGCCGGAACAACGAGCTGGACAAAAAACGGGGGATATAAACTAGGATTTCCGGGTTCTGTAGACAGTGCAGTATGGGGATTAAGCCGGGTTGAATTAGATGTTGATGAAGAAATTAATCCGAATGAGGAAAAAACTTTTTCATTTGATATTAGGGTACCGGTTGACAATGGGCAGTATATTTTCCAATGGCAAATGATGGAAGAAGGAATAGAATGGTTTGGAAGTAAAACAGACATTGAGATCCTCAGGATTGGTGGTGAAGGTATTTATTTAGATGATTGCGATCAATTAACAGATTGGAAATCAACCGCCTCATTGATATTGAATGGTGTTGATAAGCAGCAAGGGGCAAACTGCATTGAATTTACGGGGAGTGGCACTGATGAGTATAAAAAAGTATTCTCAACCCCCTATTTCTCAGGTGGCTCAGTGAATAGCACGGTTCTGCAATTTTGGTATTACACTTCCGATCCTTCAAAAATGGGTACAAATCAGGTCGAATTAGGAAGCGGTGGTAAAAATGATGCAGATGAGTATAATTGGAGCTTATCAGGATTGTCAGCTGGATGGAATTTTATTAGATTAAAAATTAGTGACGCGACTGCTTTAGGTTCTCCCGATTTAAATAAAGTGAATTGGTTTCGTATTTACAATAAAAAAACAGCAAGCATTACCACGCGTTTGGATGCTATTGAAATAATCGACCCTACGGCAGGAGAAAGGTATTCTTTAACTGTAAATAATGGCGATGGTGATGGGATGTACTATGCCGGTTCTGAGATCTCAATTCATGCAAATTCAGCTCCCGTAAATCAAATTTTCGACAAATGGATAGTGAGCTCAGGATCACCCATAATTTGGAATGAAAGTGCACTGTCAACCTACCTGACCATGCCGGCAAATGATGCAATAATTGCGGCTACATATAAGCCTGAATCACATGTGTCAATCGATAAAAACGATGCTGAAAAAAATATAGCTATATATCCAAATCCTTTGATTGGTAATTATCTATCGATGGATTTAAATGGATTTACCGGTTCAAAAATAATAGATATTGAGATTACAAGTCTGATGGGGCAATCTGTTATTATCCGCAGCTCAGAAAATCAAAAAAAAATTATTATAGATACAGAAGGTCTTCTTGAAGCAGGAATTTATATTGTAACTCTAAGGTCTGAAAATTCACTTTATAACACCAAATTATTGATTAAATAATCTATTCAAATACATTGTTGTCCGGTAAAACTCACAAATACTGAAAAGATTGAGAGTGTCCAAAAAGTAATAATTAATTTGAAAGTTGATGATTTTTTCTCTGTGGTACTCTGTGTTTCCTCTGTGAACCTCTGTGTAACAATTATTTAAAGAATTACACAGAGTGCCACAGAGTTTACACAGAGAGTACCACAGAGACTTTTGAGACATCCTCAATCACATATTTTACCGGACACTAATGATTCAAATATTATGCTTTAATCCAAGGAATCTATCTCAAGTGAAAAAAACTGATACAGGAGCATTTATAAAGTTAACACAACAATAAATAGAGGATACAAATATTTCAGGAAAATGAAAAAAGATAAAAAAATGAACCCGATTTTAACGAAGATAATTTTGGGAATAATACTGCTGGTTTCAGTCTCATGCTCTTCAAAAGAAGACAACTTAAGCCCAATTGATTATGTTGACCCGTTTATTGGCTCAGGTGGTCATGGTCATGTATTTGTGGGGGCAAGTGTACCCTTTGGCGCAGTACAAATTGGACCCAATAATATCAATAAAGGATGGGACTGGTGTTCCGGATATCATTATTCCGATAGTTTGATCATCGGATTTTCAAATCTTCATTTAAGTGGGACCGGAATTGGTGACCGGGGAGATGTACTAATTATGCCCTTTACCGGTGAGGTAAGATTAGATAAAGGGAAGCAGGATTATCCACATGGCGGTTATTTATCAACTTTTAGTCACAACAACGAATCTGCAGAGCCCGGCTATTATTCAGTGGATATGGACAATGGCGTAAAGGTTGAATTAACAGCCTCAGAGCGCGTGGGTTTTCATCGCTACTATTTCCCGGAAAATGAAGAGGCTCATATCGTTATTGATTTGAAAGAAGGGATCAGAGATAATGCAGTTAAGACATCAATAAAGCAAATAGATGAATATACCTTTATTGGAGAACGTATTTCATCCGGCTGGGCAAAAGAACATCAGGTATTTTTTGCAATAAAGAGTTCAGTGCCCATATCTGATATGAAGTATTTTGAAAACAATGCTTTTGTGGATGAAAATGATGAGGCCAACAAAATTGTTTCTGCGCTCATCAATTTCGAAACCACACCAGAGATGGTTGCGCTCAAGGTGGGCATCTCCCCTATCAGTTCAGAAAATG
>JAIOZM010000064.1 GCA_021740585.1 Bacteroidales bacterium | reverse complement strand
AATTTTTTACATTAAAGGATAAAGCGTAACCTGATTATCATGCTGAATGATAATGTAAGCTGTGTTAATAAACTGGTTTGTAAATGTATAGGGATAGAAAATAAATGATTCTGATTGGATCAGGTTTGATCAACTGGTGACATAAGAACTACAAGCTGAGGCAGGCGCAGTATTTGTCAGGGGAAGTATGTGAGCAGCACAGAAAGGTATCAATTTAATAATCTGGATAAGCTGAAGAGTAAGTTGGATAAATATCATCCGTTGGAAAATAAAATGTTTTGAGATCGAAAAATTGCGACCTTAAAAAAATATAAGTTTTTTTGTAAAAGCCTGAACACTATGACTAAAAAGAACCAGCTCGTTGCTATATCTGACGAAGTTGTAATGAATAAGATCTATTTAATCAGAGATCAAAAAGTAATGCTTGACAGAGATCTTGCCGAATTATATGAAGTTGAAACAAAACGCTTAAAAGAAGCAGTTCGCAGAAACTTAGACAGGTTCCCCGAAGATTTTATGTTCGAACTAACAAAAGAGGAGTTCACAAATTGGAGGACGCAATTTGCGACCTCCAATGCTGATAAGATGGGTTTACGAGCGCCTCCTTTTGCATTTACAGAGCATGGAGTACTAATGTTGGCAAGCGTTTTAAATAGTGAAAAGGCGATACAGGTAAACATTCAGATAGTACGCATATTTACAAGAATCAGAGAAGCATTAACGGATAATCTAAGCATCAAACTTGAAATCGTAGAAATCAAAAAAAGGCTTCAAAACCAGGATGCGAACATCGAACTGGTATTTAACTACCTGGATGAACTGATCGAAAAGCAGGAAAATCCTAAACCAAGGAAACAGATAGGTTATAAAAGAAAATCAGAACGGTAGTCTCCCGATCCCCCCAGCCCACAACCCAAGCTATTATAACATAATGCGGTATTATAGTACCCGCCCCATAAGCTCCGCTCTTTGATCCGGAAGTTAATCCTCCAGGCTCCCTGAAAGCTTCCCCGAATTAGAAACGTGTATAGTTACAGGCTGAATTTTTGCGAACATAAAGTTTTTAAAAACAACTTATCTTTTAGAAATATACTAATAAATCCCTTTCATCTCAATTCTGTAGTCATCCAATTCCAGCATGGCATTTATTATTCCGTAGTATTTAAATAAATGCAGATCGCTGAGCTTAATTTCTTCTTCAACCATAGCTTTTTCCTCCAGAAGTTTTTCTCTTTTTGTACCTTTCAAAAGGGGGCTAGCCGGAGTGATAAATTTGCTTCCATCGTAAAACACCAGATTGGCATAGGAGATATCCGTGATAAGATTATTCCTTACCATTATAATATCATCACAACTTTCTCTCATGATCAAGAGCCGATCAATGGCTGAGCGGTCGGCATATTTATGGGAATAGTTAAAATCATCCGGGACTTCAACAATTTTTAAACTGCCTATAGTTTTTTTTTTGTACTCTATGCTTCGTATTTCATCAATGTTTTCAGAATAAAATACCGTAATCCTGTAGGTTTTATCTTTAAAAAATGAGCTTGTGTCTATTAATTCCTGTAGATCGAAAGCTTCATCGCTGCCATAAAAAGTCTTTCTGCACGAATTGAATCGTTTATTATGGAATTTCAGATTTTGAAGGCTTCCGTTTTTATATTGTATGGTTTCAATAAACTGGGACATAAATCTTATTTAGGTATTCTTCATACTCAGATTCCGGACTGCTCATAAAGGTAATTCCTCCACCGCTTTTATAAAAGTATTGGTTTTCTTCTTTTTCAATAAAGCGTATCATTACAGCTGAATCGAGCGATTCCCCGTCAAAATATCCAAAAACTCCGGTATAGTAACCCCGCTCATAATCTTCAGTGGCTTTTATTATTTCCACAGTTTTCTTTTTGGGCGCTCCGGTTACCGATCCCGCCGGCAGAATTTGCCGGAAAAGATCCCCCAAAGAATTAAGGTATTCAGGAAACAACTCACCTGAAATCTCAGTGCTAACCTGAAGTATGGTTTTGTTCCCGGTATTTATTTCATCGATATACCGATACTTTTCAAGCTTTACATTTTTAGCCACAAGGGAAAGATCGTTGCGTAATAAATCGGTGATGGTGGCATGCTCAGCGCTTTCTTTGGGATCGTTTAGTAGATTTTGTACCGAGTCATTATTTTCCTTTACAGCGGTTCCCTTCATGGGATATGTATAGATTTTCCCCTTTCTGATTTTTATGAAACTTTCGGGCGAGAAGACCACAAAACGATCCTTGAGATAGAGCTTATAAGGTGCCCGGCTTTGAAAAAATATCTCGTCCAGACTGGCATTGAGACTTATTTTGGTTTTGAAGGTAAGATTGAGCAGGTAAGTATTTCCTTTATGAATTTCCTTTTGAACATTTTGAAATCGACTGTAGTAGGAATCATAGCCGATGGCCGAAGGCATGATTTCAATTTTAATGTTCTGATTTGAAGAATACTTTATGTTTGAAATACCATTCAGATCATACTTTATTTCTTCAGGATTAACTTTTTTGACGGGAAGTATAATAGGGTTTTTTAGTCCAAAATCAAGAATAAAAAGAAAGGCTTTTTTCTCCCGGGAGTATTTATTCATTAATTCCAGCATTCATACTTCGGTATTAATTTTGGTTCGTAAGTTGATTTTCGCACTCAGGGATTAAACAAATTCCTTCAACCTCATACCCCATTTCTCTTAACAAAAGAATTAATCCCGAGTCCCCGGCCAAATGCCCTGCCCCAACAGCTATAAAAGACGACTTTTCTCTCATGAGATCGTCAAGTTTCAGCACCCAGTTTTTATTCCTTTGAGTGAGCAGTTCGTTTTCAAAGGCTTTATATTCGCTCTCTTCTTCATCCATAAGAGATACCATTTCATAAATATCCTGACTTTTATATAGTTCAAGTAGGTCGGCCATTTCTTTATGAAGGTTCAGATCGCCGGAGAAGAACATCTCCATTTGTTTTGTATTGGGAATGGAATCGAAGATAGCCATCTGTATTTCGAAGCTTTCCAGTTCCGCTACAGGGAGCCCTTTTTTCTTAGCGATTTTAGTGAAATGCATTTCATAGCCTTCAATTTTCTTTCCAATTACATGAGGAATTAAGGCTGAATAAAAAGCAAGGGGTTTGAACCTGATGTATTTATCGAATCGAGATTCTTTAATATTCAAACTGTCAATGGAATAGGAGCGTAGTCGCAGGTAGTCTTCCTCAGGCATAAAATCCTTTATACTTTGTCCGGCAGGAAGGATAAATTCTTTTGCCCATTCAATTTTTTGTTTCAGGGGCACATCCAAGGACATCTCGAATACAATCTGATCACAGTTAACCAATATATTATCGGCTGTTTTAAAAGCTTCAAAATCAGATTTAGGCATGATGTGAATGGTGCCAAAAAGGTATGAACTTTGCTCCAGTCCATTGCCACTGATTTCCCAAAACACTGTTTTTGGGCCTTCAGATTGAGAAAACACATTTGATGAAAAGCTTATGAGGATTAAAATAATAAGCTGCAGGGAGTGAAGTTTCTTATTCATACATGGAAAAGCTTAGTTGAAGTTTCAAAAATAAGCCTATTAATCTGAATTAATCAAATGATTTTGGCTTAAAAATATTCCCGCAAGGTTTTTTTACCACTTTACCGTTCTTCCAAAAGGCAAAAGAGCCAGTGAGGCCATTTTAAAATGTTGAGCTCCAAAGGGAATCCCGATAATGGTAATGCTGAACAAAAGGCCGAATAAAACATGAGAGAGCGCAATCCAAATGCCGCCAAACAAGAGCCAGAACAGATTCAGAATCGCAGATAAACAACCGGTAGGCCGATCAACAATAACAGACTGCCGGCCAAATGGCCAAAGAGCCAGATTAGCAAGTTTTAATGTCTGAAAAGCAAAGGGAATACCGATAATGGTAATCATAAGGAAAACACTTGCAATTAAATATTCAATCGCAATGATGAATCCTCCGAACACAAACCAAATAATATTTCCAATAAAATTCATAGGCTAAATTTAATTAATATTTGCTTATTGTGGTGGGGTATAGACGCAATATTTTGAATTTCTATTAATCATGTACGGACGCACGATCGTGCGTCCCAACGTCACCACACCACCACACCACCACACTACCCTATTACCCCCAATTCCTTCCCAACCTTAATAAAAGCAGCAATGGCTTTGTCGAGATGGGCCTGACTATGTCCCGCAGAAAGCTGCACCCTTATTCTGGCCTGACCTTTTGCAACTACAGGGAAATAGAATCCAATGACATAAATTCCCTCTTCCAGTAATTTTGAAGCAAAGTCCTGGGATAATTTTGCATCGTAGAGCATAACCGCACAAATGGCAGACTGACTTGGTTTAAGATCGAAGCCGGCTTTGCTCATTTTGCCAATAAAATATTTGGTATTAAAATGTAGTTTATCCTGCAGTTCGTTGGTTTCCCCCATCATGTCTATCATTTTAATTCCGGCAGCTACCACTGCAGGCGGCAGAGAATTGGAAAACAGATAAGGACGGGAGCGCTGGCGCAGTAATTCAATAATTTCTTTCCTGCCGGTGGTAAATCCGCCAATGGCACCACCAAAAGCTTTTCCCAGGGTTCCTGTGATAATGTCAACTTCACCGCGAATATTGAAGAGCTCAGTAACTCCTTTTCCGGTTTCACCAACAACCCCATGAGAATGACATTCATCTATCATTACCAGGGCGTCGTATTTTTTAGCCAAAGCCACTATTTTGTCAACGGGAGAAACATGACCATCCATAGAAAACACCCCATCGGAAACAATAATTCTGAAGCGCTGAGCACTGGCTTTTTTCAGTTGTTCTTCGAGGTCTGCCATATCGGCTGTCTGGTATCGGTATCGTTGAGCTTTGCAAAGTCGAACACCATCAATTATTGAAGCGTGATTCAAAGAATCGGAGATAATAGCATCCTCTTCACCGAGTAAAGGTTCGAATACTCCGCCATTGGCATCAAATGCTGCAGCATAAAGTATGGTGTCCTCAGTTCCAAAGAAAGCGGCTATTTTTTGTTCAAGTTCTTTATGAAGATTGGTAGTCCCACAAATAAACCTCACCGACGACATACCATAACCATGAGTGTCGAGAGCCTTTTTAGCTGCTTTTACGAGTTCAGGATGATTCGATAATCCAAGGTAATTGTTCGCACAAAAGTTTATCACTTCCTGTCCGCTTTCAAGCTTTATTTCAGCCTGTTGAGGAGATACAATTATTCTTTCGTTTTTATATAATCCGGCTTCCTTAATTTCACTTAACTCCTTCTGCAGATGCGTTTTTATTTTTCCAAACATGATTTTATATTTTTCGATTATTTATTAATCAATATTAGTATTGTGTGAAGTATGTGGGTCATTGAGCGGAGTCGAAAGTGGGTCATTGAGCGGAGTCGAAATGCCCCAATTTCCTTCCAATCTCCCTCAACATCTCTGTACTCATTTTCTCAAGATCATATTCATAATAACAACCCCAATCTTTTTTTGCCACGCTATCGTCAATACTTTGAGGCCAGCTATCGGCTATTGCCTGCCTGAAATCGGGATTATATTCAATTTTGAATTCGGGGATATGGGTGCGAATTTCCTCGTAAACCCTTTTGGGCGTTACGCTAAAACCGCCGAGATTGTAGGCACTATTAAGGCTGAGTTTTTCTCTTGGTGCTTCCATAAGATCAATAGTGGCTCTTATGGCATCGGGCATGTAAAGCATGGGCAAAGCGGTGTTTTCACTCAAAAAGCAATTGTATTGCTTCTTTCGAATGGCTTCGTAAAATATTTCCACCGAATAATCGGTTGTACCCCCTCCTGCTTCAGTTTTATAACTTATTAAGCCGGGATAACGAATACTCCTGACATCCACACCAAATTTATTGAAATAATAATCGCACCAACGTTCCCCGGCCAGTTTTGATATTCCGTAAACGGTTATCGGTTCCATTATGGTTAACTGTGGGGTATGCAGGCGAGGAGTTGTTGGTCCGAAAACAGCAATAGAACTGGGCCAGAATACTTTCTTCACATCCTCCACCATTTTTGCAATTTCAAGAACGTTCAGCAAGCTCTTCATATTTATTTCCCAGGCCTGAACGGGTAATTTTTCTGCATTTCCTGAAAGGACGGCTGCGAGCAGGTAAATCTGATTGATTTTATGCCGGATGATGAAATGAATGAGCTGCTTATCGTCCATTACATCGAGAATTTGGAAAGGGCCTCCCTCCATAATATCCTGAGGAGCAGGTTTAATATCTGTAGCAAAAACATTTGAAGAGCCATATATTTTTCTGAGCCCTACAACTAAGTCTGAACCAATCTGCCCTGCGGCGCCTATTACAAGTATGTTATCCAAGGTGTTGATAGTTAGTGAAATAATTACTAAAATGAACAAGAATTTGTTTTCTTAAATTGTTGTTTCAGGATGAATTAAGTGCCAAAATGGTTCTTTTTTCACCCTCATTTCAAACCCAGATTCTTGCACCACGAAAATATAATAATCTTTGGCTGGAAAAAATGATAAAGAACATGTTATAATATTCAATAGAGCACAATTCTTCTGAGTAAAAGAAATTCCATATATTTGGGGAATCAGTATAATGGAAAGACTACTAAATATATCAGAATCGAAACAGATTCCGGAACGATACCAGGGGACGCCGATTTTTAAATTGTTCGAATACCATAATCTTGGCAAAGAGCACGATGTTTTTACAAACCCTCAGATGCTTATTGGGTCGTGTATGGACTTCAGGTTAAGTTTTAATATTCCCAGAAACTTTTCCTACATGATCAGAACAGGCGGTGCAAATATGGCAAATATGGAATTTAAAATTTCATTTGCTATTTCTGTGGGTGATATTAAGCATATTGCTATAATCGGTCACAGCGATTGTGCCATGACAAAGTTAAGCTTAAACGAGACCAAGTTTGTCAGAGGTTTGGTTAAGCATGCTAAGTGGACAAAGAAGCTGGCGATTAAACATTTTAACAACAAATCACTTGAATTTGGAATAAAAGACGAAATCGATTTCACT
The DNA here is from genome assembly GCA_021740585.1 of Bacteroidales bacterium. GTDB lineage: Bacteria > Bacteroidota > Bacteroidia > Bacteroidales > JAGLSB01. Next base: position 16,330 of record JAIOZM010000064.1, on the reverse strand, counting down.
TTGAAGGAAGTCAGCCGGCTTAGGAAATTGTATCCCGGGATAGACATTGTTCCATTAATTTACAAGATTGAAGATTGTAAACTGGCTTTGATTAACGAGTAAGTAACTCATACGGCATAAGCTTTTAACAAACTAAAATAATTAAATACAGATGAAAATAAATTACAAACTTCTGGGAGCAGCAGCCATGGTCTCCGCCTTACCCTCTTGTCTGCCGGCTGAAAAAAAGGCCGGAGAAAATACACAGCCTAATATAATTTTTATGATGGCCGATGATCATGCCTATCAGGCCATAAGCGCGTATAGCAACCATCTCATAGAGACGCCTAACATCGACAGATTGGCCACAGAAGGAATGTTATTTACGAATGCCTGTGTTACCAATTCCATTTGCGCACCTTCAAGGGCTGTAATTTTAACCGGTAAGCACAGTCATTTGAATGGAAAAATCGACAATCGTTTTCCCTTCGATACAACTCAGATTACCTTTCCCCAAATCCTTCAAAACGCAGGATATCAAACCGCCATGTTTGGGAAACTCCATTTTGGTAATAACCCTAAAGGATTTGACGAATTTAAAATATTACCCGGGCAAGGCCGCTATTATAATCCGGAGTTTATTTCAAATAAAGGAACAGAAGTTATTGAAGGCTATGTTACCGATCTGATTACCGATTTGAGTATTGACTGGTTTGAAAACCGCCGCGACAAGTCAAAACCTTTCCTTTTAATGTATTTGCACAAGGCTCCCCATCGGGAATGGGAACCGGCAGAAAGGCATTATCAGGAATACATCCACAAATCATTCCCGGAACCGGCCACATTATTCGATAATTATGAAGGAAGAGGATCAGCTGCCAAAGAGGCTGAAATGAACTTACTAACACATATGAACTGGTCGGGCGACTCAAAATTATATCCGGATGTAATGGAAGAACTGGGTATTGAGCCTACCACTGACTGGGATCTCAAACCGCTGAAAAATCGAGAGGAAGTTATGACTGCCGAACAAATTGCTTCCTGGGACGCCACTTATAAGCCTATGAATGAGGAGTTCAAAAAGAATTTCCCCAAAATGACTGAAAAAGAAAAAATGCAGTGGCGTTATCAGCGTTATATGCAGGATTATCTGGCCTGTATTGCTGCCGTTGATGAAAATGTAGGTCGCCTGCTGGATTATCTGGATGAAAATAATCTGAGGGAAAATACCATTATTGTTTATACTTCCGATCAGGGATTTTATCTTGGAGAACATGGCTGGTTCGACAAAAGATTTATATATAACGAATCATTTAAAACGCCCCTTCTTATAAGCTGGCCGGGAAAAATTGAAGCCGGCAGCAGATCTGATGAAATGGTTCAAAATCTGGATTTTGCCCAAACTTTTCTTGAAGCCGCAGGAATTACTCCACCCGAAGATATGCAGGGAGAAAGTCTGATTCCTTTACTAACGGGAGAAACCGATAAATGGAACAGGGAGGAAGTATATTATCATTATTACGAGTATCCTGCCGTTCATATGGTAAAAAGACATTATGGAATAGTTACCAAAGAATTTAAGCTGGTTCATTTCTATTACGATGTCGATGAATGGGAATTATACGATAGAAATAAGGATACACTTGAATTGAAAAATGTATATAACGATCCTGCCTACGCTGAAGTGGTGAAAGATATGAAAGCTAAACTTGTCGATCTCCGTGCAAAATATCATGATTCAGAAGAACTGGATCAGAAATTTATTGATATGTATGATGAAAAATAATAGTTTTCATTATGAAATTACTTCTGTCCGGTAAAACTCATCAAACTTGAAAAGGTTGAAGCTGTCCGAAAAGTTATATTTAATTTGAAAGCTGATTTTTTTCTCTGTGAACGGCGAAGCCGTTCACAGAGACTTTTCAGATACTATTGTTCTGAAAGTATTAATCCTGTTGGTTCCCGGAGTCAGCAGGATTTATTTTTACTTTTTTCATTAATAATCAAATATTTAACTACCTTTGCGCTCGCTTTCTCCGGGGAAAGGAGTAAGCGATAATAAATGATGTTATAATTCAGTATACAAGTTTCTCACTGGCTTTCTTCCATCTTTGAATTTCTTTAAGACTTCTTCGAAGATATTTTAGTTCCTTGTTTTGAGTTAATACATCGAAAAAACGATGCAGGTTCAGGTAACGCGGATTCAAATTCCGGGACAGCCTGAATTCTCAATAATTAGGAACAATTTAAAATATCAAAATGAGTACATTTCAAGATCTTGGTCTGAATCCAGACCTGTTAAAAGCTGTCGAAGAGCTTAATTTTATTACCCCAACCCCAATTCAGGAAAAAGTTATTCCTGTTTTAATGGAAGCTAAGCAGGATGTAATCGGTCTTGCTCAAACCGGAACCGGCAAAACGGCTGCCTTCGGACTCCCCGTTCTCCAGCAAATCAATACCGAATTAAATGACATTCAATCAATAATTCTTTGTCCAACCAGAGAACTTTGTATTCAAATTACAAAAGACCTTAAGTCATACAGCAAATATCAAAAGGGTATTTCTGTAGTTTCTGTATATGGTGGAGCAAGTATCGACACCCAGGTGAGAGCCCTGAAAAGAGGAGCAAACATTGTTGTTGGAACTCCCGGAAGAACACTGGATCTTATCAATCGGAAAGTTCTGAAGATCAACAGTATTAAATGGCTGATTCTCGATGAAGCAGATGAGATGCTGAATATGGGTTTCAGAGAAGACCTGGATTCAATTCTTGCCGATACACCCAAAGAGAAACAAGTATTACTGTTTTCTGCAACCATGCCGGCCGGTGTAAGACATATTGCGAATAACTATATGAATACTCCGGTGGAAATATCGGCAGGCAAGAAAAATATGGGTGCGGCTAATGTAAGTCACCACTATTATATGGTTATGGCTTCAGACCGTTACCTGGCTTTGAAAAGAATTGCCGATATAAATCCCGATATCTACGGTATTATATTCTGCAGAACCCGTCAGGAAACAAAAGACGTGGCTGCAAAATTTATGGAAGACGGTTACAATGCCGACGCTTTGCATGGCGACCTTTCACAATCGCAAAGAGATTATGTGATGGACAGGTTCAGATCGGGACAGTTGCAATTGCTTGTAGCTACTGATGTGGCGGCCCGCGGACTCGATATAAACAATCTTACTCATGTAATTAATTATAACCTTCCTGATGATCCTGAGGTATATATTCACCGTAGCGGAAGAACCGGAAGAGCCGGAAACTCAGGAATTTCAATTCTTATCGCCCATACAAGAGATGGCAGAAGAATTAGCGAAGTTGAGCGACTGATAGGTAAAAAGTTTGAGCGTAAAATGATCCCTTCAGGGAAAGAAATTTGTGAAAAAAGGCTTTATAGTCTGATGGATAAAATCGAGAATATTGAAGTGGATGAAGAACAAATCGGTCCTTTCCTGGATGCCATAAACAAGAAACTGGAATGGATTGATAAAGAGGAATTGCTGAAACGTTTTGTATCGGTTGAATTCAACCGGTATTTGGAGTATTATAAAGATGCAAAGGATATAAATGTTACCGGTTCTGACAGAAGTAGTAGTAGAGATAGTTATTCAGGCAGAAGAGGAGACCGAAATGATTCTTCCAGCAGAAGAGGGAGCCGCGACGATTTTTCCAACAGAAGAGGTGGCAGAGATGAGTCTTCCAGCAGAAGAGGAGGCAGGGATGAATCATCTGACAGAAGAGAAGGCCGAGACGATTCGAATAGAAGAACTGGCAGAGTTGAGGCAGGCGAAAGGAGAGGAAACAGGGACGAATCACCACGAAGGGAAAGAGAGAGATCATCGAATAAAAACTTCTCACGACTCTTTATTAATGTGGGAACCAAGCATCACCTGAAAGCTCCCAACTTAATAGGTTTGGTTAATGAAAACACCCGCAATCGTAATATTGAAATCGGGAAAATAGAAATTCTCAGAAATTTTTCATTCTTCGAAGTTGAGTCAGGACACGAACAACTGGTTCTCGATTCGTTTAAAAATGCCGCTTTTGGAAGTACTAAACTTACTGTACAGTCCTCCAAACCTGCCTCTGAGAAAAGAGAAGCTGAGGGTGGAGAAACCATTAAAAGGGAAAAAAGAAAAAGAAAAGAGTCTTGATACCCTGCCTGTTTAATAATATTAAATCTGCCTGTTTATCCTTTTTATACCTGGGATAAACAGGTGTTTTTTTTAATCAAAAATTGCTAACATTGTACACACAAAAATTAAAAAATGAAAAATAAATTCAGCTGGAAAGCCTTTGTAAGTATAGGATTATTTTATTCCTTTTTTATCATTTTCTTAACCGGATTGGCTTTGTACATAGCCCCCCCGGGTAGGGTTGCTCATTGGGAAGAGTGGACATTCCTCGGGTTCACCAAGGAAAACTGGGAGTCAATACATGTTATTTTCTCTTTCAGCTTTGTGATATTATCTGTCTTTCATCTGTTTTTCCTGAATTGGAGAATATTTTGGTTTTATATAAAGAAAAAAGCAGTTAGCGGTGTAAATAAGAAAAGAGAATTTTATGTATCAACCCTGCTTGTGATCATCTTTTTTGCAGCTACCTATTTTTCCCTGCCTCCTTTTGGATCAATCATGACTCTGAGCACCAATATTAAAGAATCCTGGGAAGATACCAACAGCCAGCCTCCTGTTCCTCATGCTGAATTGCTTAATCTTGAAGAACTTGCTGAAGTTGTAAATAGTCTGAGTCTGGATCAAATCATTAAAATATTTGAGGAGAATTCGATAAAATTCGATAGCATCCAGCAAACAATGCAGGAAATTGCCGAATTAAATAACACTTCTCCTGCAGGACTTTACTCAATTTTGAAACTCCCAAAAGTTGAAGCAAAAGGACAGGGTGGAGGAGGAAGCGGAACCGGTGGTGGAGGTGGCACCGGTATTGGCAGAAAAACCATTGAAACCATTGCCTTTGAGACTAATCAGGATACCGACAGTCTGCTCATGATACTAAAAGAAAATGGTTTTGAGGCATCTGAAAATCAGACTTTAAGAGACATTGCTGAAGAATATGATGTGCCTGCAATGGATATTTACGATCTGATTAAAATTCAAAAATAGCTCATAAAATTACCATTTTTTCTATAACAAAACAGTTAGAGAAAGCTAAAAGGCAGACTTGGTTCTGAAATAGTATTTATTATATTTATGCTATTTATAATTTCATATTAAATTTCAATAGCATGAAAAGAACAAGGCCTTTGCAAAAATTTGTATTGAGTTTAGCCATAGGATCTTCTTTTGGTCTTTTGTCTTGTTCAAACAAGCAACCCCCCAACATTGTAATTATTTTAGCCGACGATCAGGGATATGCTGATGTGGGCTGCTATGGTGCAGAAGGTTTTCAAACACCCAATCTGGACAAAATGGCTGCTGAGGGGATGCGTTTTACCGATTTTTATGTTTCTCAGGCTGTTTGCAGTGCTTCACGTGCTTCACTGCTCACAGGCTGTTACTCGGAGAGAGTAGGAATCTCCGGAGCATTAATGCCCTGGGCTGAAACCGGAATAAATTCAAAGGAAACTACCATAGCCGAAATGCTAAAAAACAAGGGCTACACTACCGGAATTTTCGGTAAATGGCATCTTGGGCATCATACTCAGTTTCTGCCGCTTCAGAATGGATTTGACGAATATCTGGGCCTGCCCTATTCAAATGATATGTGGCCGGTTGACTTTAACGGAGAAGCATTAACAGCTGAAAATGCGGACCTGAGACCCTGGAAGTTAAGATATCCTCAATTACCACTTATTGAAGGGAATGAGAAGGTGGCAGAAATTAAAACCCTCGACGATCAGGCCACGCTAACCACAAGATATACGAATCGGGCTGTTCAGTTTATTGAAAAAAACAAAGACAAACCATTTTTTTTATACATCCCTCATAGCATGCCTCATGTACCACTTGGGGTCTCTGATAAATTCAAAGGAAAAAGTGAAAATGGATTATATGGGGATGTAATTATGGAAATTGACTGGTCTGTTGGGGAAATACTGAGCGTCCTGAAAAAAAACAAACTGGATAAGAATACCATAGTTATTTATCTGAGTGATAACGGTCCGTGGTTAAACTTCGGCAATCACGCCGGTTCTGCAAAGCCTCTCAGGGAAGCAAAAGGAACCATGCTTGAAGGAGGACCGAGAATACCTTGTATTATTCGCTGGCCAGTTCAAATTAAAGCTGGCTCAGTATGCAATAATATTGCTTCCTCCATAGATATACTGCCAACTATTGCTGCTATTACAGGCGCTCAATTGCCGGAAAATAAAATTGACGGAGTGAATTTTTTGCCATTGCTTAAAGGACAGGAAGGAGCCAATCCGAGGAATACCTTCTTTTACTATTATGGAGGGGAATTGCGGGCAATTAGGAAAAACAACTGGAAGCTTATTTTTCCACATACAACTAGAACCTATAAAGAAAATAAACCCGGAAAGGATGGATATCCCGGTAAGGTTAAAGACATAGCTATTGAAATGGAACTTCACAATCTGGATAAGGATATTAGTGAAAAGAATAATGTTCTGGAAGACTATCCTGAAATTGTGGATGAACTGAAACAAATGGCTGATGAAATGAGAAAAGATCTCGGAGATAAATTAATGGATATGGAAGGACCGGGTATTCGGCCGGCAGGGAAAATTGTGGAATGATGAATGTTGATTAATGAATGATGAATATCGTATTACCCCCCTCTTCCCGATAGCTATCGGGAGGGTTAGGGAGGGGTAAGGAATGAAGAATGAAGAAAGAAAGAGCAAACTTCGAACTTCAATATTCGGTGTTCGATATTCAAAAAAAATACAATAACAGCTCCTAAAAAATAAATATATGAAGATACTATTCATAGGCGGTACAGGAAACATTTCTGCTGCCAGTTCCAGACTGGCTTTGCAAAAAGGCTATGAACTTTACTTATTAAACAGAGGAAATATTGAAAGCCCGAATTTAGAAAATGCTATATCGATAAAGTGCGATATTAATAATAAGGCTGAAGTTAAATCAGCTTTGAAAGGACTAAAGTTTGATGTAGTGGCCAATTTTATTGCCTTTAAGCCTGAAGAAATAAAGCGCGACATTGAACTTTTCACAGGTATTTGTAAGCAATATATTTTTATCAGCTCGGCTTCTGCATATCAAAAGCCTCTTTCTCATCCTATTGTTACCGAATCCACTCCGCTTGCAAATCCCTATTGGGATTATTCAAGAGATAAGATTGCCTGTGAAGACCTTTTGAATCAGGCCTATCGTGAAAAGGGATTTCCAATTACCATTGTAAGACCTTCATTAACCTACGACACGGTAATCCCGGTTTCAATCGGCAGTTGGACAGATTTCACCATTATCGATCGTATGAGAAAAGGAAAGAAAGTAATCATTCATGGCGACGGTTCTTCTCTTTGGACCATTACGCACTCTGACGATTTTGCTAAAGGATTTGTCGGACTTTTAGGACATCAGCAGGCTATAGGACAGAGCTTTCATATAACTTCCGACGAAATCCTCACCTGGAATCAGATTTACGAAGCAGTGGCTGAGGCAGCTGGAGTGGAGCTGAATGCGGTACATATTGCATCCGATTTTATCTGCAGAGAAGCTGAAAAAATGGGTCAGGGATGGATGTGGGGAAATCTTTTGGGAGATAAAGCAGCAAGCGTAGTTTTTGATAATTCAAAAATCAAGACTTTTGTGCCTGAATTTAAGGCCACAATCCCTTTCAGTCAGGGATTTAAAAGGACGGTTGAATGGTTTGATGCGGATGAAAGCAGGAAAATTATTAACGAGGAAAATAATGTATTGCTTGATTCAATAATTGCCGCTTACGAGAAACAGGTTTAACGAACAGAAACCTCTATAACCCTTTATTTATTTTTCCAATGAAAAAGTAGTATTGGCTCTGCCATTATTCCTGTTTTCAGATAAAGAACTGAAGACTAAAAAATTAGTTTTTACAGACCTGCTCAGAGCAAATAATTAACAGCTTGCTTTTAAAATATGACTCTGCTTTATTTCAGGTAGTGGTTGTATAAACACGTCCGGACAAGAAATAGACACCTTCAACCATAAGATTCACAGCTCTGGCATTTCCTTTTTTAATGCTGATCCTTAGCAACCTACATTTGTTTCATAATTTTTCCAATAATTAATTAAAAAAGAAAAAATGAAAACAAAAGGATTAGCATTAAGCGTACTACTATTTTTATCCATGAGCGTTTTTGCTCAGGAATCTGGGAAAAAATTTGGCTTTGAACTAAACAGTGGTATTTCTGTGGCCACAAAAAAAATTGATGACGCAAGTCTGAACACGGGTATGGGCTTCGAAGGAATTTTGCATTACCGTTTTATGCCTCATTTAGGGATTTATGGCGGATGGGGATGGAATAAATTTGCCAGCGATAATTCATTTGCCGGCAGTGATGTTTGCTTTGAAGAAACAGGATATGTGCTTGGCTTGAACTTTTTACATCCAATAAAAGATTCAAAAATGTCGTATTATGCAAGAGCAGGTGCATTATATAATCATATCGAAACCGAAAATGCTGATGGCGATATTATTAATGACAGCAAACACGGCTTGGGCTTTCAACTGGCAGGAGGAATCAATATTAATTTAGGTTCAAACTGGAGTCTTACACCCGGAATTAAGTTCAATTCTTTGTCGAGAGAAACTGAGTACGAAGGAATATCAAGACAACTTGATTATCAATATATTTCTGCAAGAATTGGCTTTGCGAAAAATTTCTAAAAAAATGAAAGCAATTGCAATGGCATTGATCATGAGTTTATCAATCCTGTTGATAAACTCATGCTCTACAACTCAACAGACAACATCTGACTCGAATATGAAATTCACACTTCAGATTGGAACTAACTTTGGCGGGATAACGGAAAATACCGACATGAGTGTCGTTCCAAATGTGTCGGTGCCGCCCGAGGCTATTGTAGATGCTTTTTCAGGAGCTACCCATACGGGTTATAATATAGGTGTTCACGCAAGTAAAAACCTTTACAAAAATCAAATTGAATCTGGCATAGATTATATGTGCAATTTTCAAACATTTAATTATATCGATGCCGGGAATTTCTATATCGGGGTTAGGCGATTGCAGGTTTCTCAAATTATGCTGCCTATTACCTATAATTTTGGGATTTTCAGAAATATTTTACCCAATGCCGACATTCAGTTTAAAATTGGTTTTCTGGGTCAGCTCAATTTAATTTCAGTAGACGGCACAGGAATTTCTTTGCCCGACTGGTCTTTTAATCCATGGTCGAACGGACTAACATTTGGCTTGTCAGCATTCCCATTTCAATTTAATAATGGGAATAAATTGGGATTTTATTTCGATGGCTATCGCGGATCTCAAATTTATAAAGACTATTACAATAAATCTTCATTTGAAATGCCGGGCTCAAGTTTTATAAAATTTGGGCTGAATTATCAATTTAACTAAAAAAAGTATTGCCGGAAGAAAAAAAACAGAAGAAATTAAATCAAAAAATTATTCCTCCTTCCGCATCCAAAACGCAACTATTTAAAATCTAAAAACTACTAAAATGAAAAAAAGTGTAATGTCAGTTTTTCAGGTGTTAGTATTAACGCTTATTTATGTGATCGCAGTTTCGCTTGTATCCGGGGTATTGATATCAACAGGATTTGAATTTCCTGAAATGGAGATGGACCAATCGCGTTCATTTATGCAACTTATCTTTGCCGGATTAATTAGTTCATTGCTGGTTGTTTTTTTAGCAAGAAAATATCATAAACTTAAAAGCAGGACTTTCTTTTTTATCATCTTTTTTATTCTTTTTTTGTCAAACTTTTCCGTTTCAATCGAAGGAAATATTTTCACCCCCGGTTTAATTACAAATAGTGTTCTGCTTACTTTGGGAATTCAACAATTTTCTATTGCCCTGTTGTTTGCTTTTTTTGCAAGCCTTTTAAACAGAAAGAAATTATTTAGTTCAAAAGAAACAGACGATAGAAATGATTCACATAAACTTTCTTTTGTATTTAAGCTTGTTTTAGGCTCAATAGTTTATATGGCGATGTATTATATCTGGGGCAGGATTAATTACAGTCTGTTTACAAAACCTTATTACGAATTGGGCATAAGTGGTCTCGATGTTCCTTCTACCGGAATACTTATTAAATACATATTTATTCGTGGTATATTGATCACTCTATCAATAGTTCCATTCATTAAATATGCCCTTCCTGAGAACCGATTCAAAATGTATGAAACCGGACTGATTTTGTTCTTATTTGGTGGCTTGATTCCCCTTACTCTTACCCTGGGAATATTCCCGATGGAACTCGTACTTTATAGTCTGGTAGAAATATTCCTGCAAAACTTCATAACAGGGATAATCATTTATAAAATAGTGAGATCAAAATTTCGATTCTCCAATACTCACAGCTGATTTTGGGGTTGGGTAAAAGGCATTTATTTCGTAAATTTCTGTTCAGTAAATCATTAAAAAGCTGAATACTCGATTTAGATAAGTTTAATTTATAAAACATAGAAAAATGAAATACATTTTTTCCTTTATGCTGGTTTTTCATGGCGCAATCCATCTTATGGGTTTTGTAAAAGCGTTTAACCTAAGCAGGATAGATCAACTAACGGCCAATATCTCTAAAATTTCAGGAGTTTTTTGGTTGATTGCCTTTATTTTATTTTCAGTAACAACAGTTGCATTCCTTCTGAAATCAGAATATTGGTATATCCCTGCATTAATTGCCATAGTTATATCAACCGCGCTTATTATTTCCACCTGGCAGGATGCAAAATACGGTACGATACCTAATGTGGTAATTTTAGTAATTGCAATTTTCGCATTTGGGCACACGAATTTTTATGGTAAGTATAAAAAGGATGTTTCGTCGTATTTAAGTCAGATGGAAAGTACTCAGAATTCCCTGCTAACAGAAAAAGACATGGAACACCTTCCCGAACCGGTTAAAAAGTACCTTCGATATACTGGTTCAGTCGGTAAACCCAAAGTAAGAAACTTCAGAATTGAGCTTACCGGAAAGATTCGACAAGACGAAAAATCGGATTGGATGCCTTTTACTACGGTGCAGTATAATTTTTTGGATAATCCCACACGTTTATTCTTTATGGAAGCTGAAATGAAAAAACTTCCTGTAGCCGGATACCATTGTTTCAAAAATGGTGAAGCTTCAATGGATATTAGACTCTTATCATTAATTAAAGTACAGTATCAGTCTGGTAAAGAGATGAATATATCAGAGACGGTAACTTTTTTTAACGATATGTGTTGTATGGCTCCGGCCACATTGATTGACAAGAGAATATGCTGGCTGTCTTCCAATGGAAATGAAGTTAAAGCGGAATTCACAATTCACAATATTACTGTTTCGGCAAGTTTATATTTCAATGAAAAAGGGGAACTTATAAACTTTGTTTCTGAAGACAGATACGCCGCAGGAAAGAATGATAGCATGCAACGATTGCCTTGGTTCACTCCATTATCGGAATACAAAGAATTGGATGATTTTAAATTGGCAGGCAAGACCGAAACTATTTATACATATCCGGAAGGAGATTTCTGTTATGGAATCTTTAACATCAGAGGTATCGGCTATAATATACTGGATATAAAATAGTTATGAAATCATCACCCCTAATTTTTGCGAAAATAATCTTTTTCGTTCCGGCAATCAGAACCCTGCTATTTATCGTTGCAGGTGTGTTAATGCTTTTTTTACCTTCATTTCAGGGAAAGACTCTGTACGATTCCTCAATGTGGTGGCCCATGGTTTGTATAGCCGTTAATATTATTACCATCTTGTTCCTTTTTTTTCTTGTCAGAAAAGAAGGAAAGAGATTCAGAGATTTGATAAACCCGGATCCTGCCGGCAAAATTTCAATAAAGGAAATCCTATGGGCAACACCCATTATGCTTTTTCTGGGGATAGGTGGGTTAATGGGTTTTTCCTGGCTGATTTATGGATATCTTCCTTCAACAAACATACAGCCATTGCCTGTTTGGGCGGCCATTATTGTGCTTGTACTTTTACCCTTGACTATAGTTTTTTCAGAACTTCCATTTTATCTGGGATATTGCGCTCCCCGAATTAACAAAATAACAAATAATGAAGTTTTCTCCATAGTCTATCCACTCTTTTTTTATGCATTACAGCACAGTTTTATGCCTGTACTCTTTGATTTCAAACATATATTATCAAGGTTCCTGATGTTTATTCCACTTCTGATTATGATAGGAATATGGTATTCCAGAAAAAAGGATTTGGTTCCCTTAATGGCAGGACATGGATTTCTGGACTTATTAACCGGAATTCAACTATTAATGGTCGCCTTATATCCTTCCGTATACGAAATGATGAACTCTACTAAATAGTTAAACTGTTAAAAGTCTCAAAATGAAACATATTATCTGGTCGACCGGACATGAACTTATTTTGAAAGATATAGTAAAAGCAGAGAATTGCGATCTGTTCGATTCAAAGGGGAATAAATACATCGATTTGGAATCGGGAGTTTGGTGCACAAGTCTGGGGCATAGTAATCCCAGGATTAATTCGGTTTTTTTTTCACAAATCAAAAAAATAATTCATACTGGCTTTAACTATTGCAGCCCCATTATTGAGAAAGCAGCGCTTAAGGTTTTAGAAATCGCAAATTTACCCAATGGCAAGTGTGAGTTTCTCTGCTCGGGAAGCGAAGCTGTGGAATATTGTGTCAGACTGGCTAAAACCTTAATGAAAGATAAAAAATTGCTGGCATTTACCGATGGCTATTTTGGAGCATATGGGGAAGCGAGCAAAAGAGGAGATACTCATTGGATAAACTATAACTGGCACAAATGTTCCTGCAATAATAGAGATATTGGTTGTATTGCAGAATGTGAGGAATTCTCAAAAATACCATTTGATCAGATTGGTGTATTTGTTTTTGAACCCGGAAGTTCATCCGGATTGGTTAAGTTCCCTTCCAAGAAATTGATCGACAGTATTTCAACCAAAATAAAAGATAATAATGGTCTTTTGGTAATGAATGAAATTACAACAGGTGTAGGACGGACAGGAAAATGGTTCGGATTTCAGCATTATGATCTAAGTCCGGATATGATTGCAATAGGAAAAGGAATTGGGAATGGTTATCCGGTTAGCCTTGCTGTTGTGTCTGAAAAAGTATCGGATCTGCTGAAAAATCAAGCCTTTCTATATGCACAGTCTCATCAAAACGATCCTTTAGGAGCCTCGGTGGTTAAGGAAGTTATTGATACAATTATTGATGAAAATTTAATTGATCGATGCTCTGTACTAGGAGAGAAATTGAAATCGGATTTGAATAAAATAAAGGAAAATAATTCCTTGATAAAAGAAATCAGAGGAAGGGGCTTAATGATCGCTGTTGAGTTTAAAAAGGAAGCAAGATATATTCATGCTGAGTTACTAAAAAGGGGTTTTGTTGTGGCAAAAAGATCTGGTCATGAAGTTATTAGAATAGATCCGGCTTTGACTGTAAAGCAAATGGATATTGATTTATTCCTTAAAGTTTTTGCAGAAATAGTCGAAGAAGCAAGTGAGTAAAATGAATAAAATGTTTTGGTTTGCGCTTACAATAACAATCGGTTTATCATCATGTGATCCTTATGAAGTGGTAGTAGAAAGCAGAACACCTTTGCTATTTTCCGAAGTAAAAGAAAAGGGCATCGAAGGATGTATGGAGTATTATTTGGTGCCGGGCTGTGCGTGGGCTGTATTGGATGAAGAAGGAATAGTAAGCGGAACAGCAGGGAGCATTTTTGATGGATCAAAGCAGGAAATTGAACTTGCCCATCATTTTCAAATAGGTTCCTTAGGGAAGTCGGTTACATCTGTGATGGCGGCCAAATGTGTTGAAGATGGTCTACTTAGATGGGATTCGAAATTGTTTGACATTTTACCAGAGTGGAAAGAAAAGGCTCACCCCGGCTATAGCGATTTGACCATAAGAGATTTGTTATCGCACCGAACCCAATTACCTCCGCTTAATAAACACTCAACCCATATTGATACTAAAACGGGGAAACTCGTTTACGATGATATTCCCAATTTTACCGGTAGTGATTCAGCAAGGCGAAGCATGTTCTGTAAGTACGCTTTATCCTTACAACCTGTGGAAGTTGAAGGGTTGAACTATGGAAATTCAGGATACAGTCTTGCCGGTTGTATGATGGAGAAAGTAACCGGAAAATCATGGGAGGATCTTGCCTTGTCTCTTGCTGAGGATTTGGATATGAATATTGGTTTTGAAAGGCCCAACCGATTTGACAGTTCACAGCCCTGGGGACATTTGAGATTAAATGGGGACAGGCTGGAGCCTGTTTCAGCCGAGGAACAGAAAATATATAATGACCCGATTTTAGCTCCGGCAGGTAATATTCACATTAATATTCTTGATTTTTCAAAATATGTCAGGCAATTTATGAATGGTTATAAAAAAATAAATGGCTATGTTTCAAGTGAGAGCATCAATTACTTATTATCAGGCAAAGAAAATTATGCTATGGGATGGTATAACGATTTTGCCGGAGACACCATCTTTTACCATTACGGTAGCGAAGGTACTTTTTATTGCCATATGATGTTTTTCGCGAATCTTAATTCTGCGATTATAATCTTCACCAACGCACCAGGAATTACCGACACCGAAAATTTTATAAACGATGCCCGGAATTATCTGAAGGACAAATACATTTATATCTGATAGTTGGAAAGTTTGTCTGATACATGAAAGGCTTTATTGAAAGCGAATTAAATTCGAAATTTACCCCTTCAGCGTAAGCTATAACCCCTTTAGCATCTTTAATTTATTTTATTCCTGAAAGCGCCCAATCTTTGTTTGAGGAAATTAAACAAACCCATCTAATTCTTATTTATTATGAAAAAAGTATCCTTATTATGCTTGTTAGTCCTGACAAATATAATAGTCTATTCTCAAGCTTTGCAGCAAACTCTCAAAGGCAGTGTAATTGATAAAGCAACACAAATTCCATTAGCTTTTGCTACAATTGTTGTTGAGGGTAGCGGAACCACACTGGGTGCCACCAGCGATTTAAACGGAGAATTCCGTTTTGAAAATGTTGCAGTCGGCAGATATACAGTAGCTGTGAGTTTTGTAGGTTATACTTCAGCAGTAATATCTGAATTATTAATCAGTTCCGGAAAGGAGTCTGTTCTGGAAATTGAATTAGCAGAATCGGTAAATGGTCTTGCAGAAGTTGTTGTAAAAGCCCATACCAGAAAGGATAAAGCTTTAAATCCTATGGCAGGAATTAGTGCCCGTTCATTTACTGTTGAAGAAACCCGGAGGTACGCCGGTGGACTCGATGATCCGGCCCGTATGGCATCTGCTTTTGCAGGAGTCTCAACAGGGAATGTGCAGGATAATGCTATTATCATCAGGGGAAACTCTCCCAAAGGTATTTTGTGGCGGGTGGAAGGCGTTGAAGTACCTAATCCAAATCATTTCTCGGGTGGGAATGTTTTAGGCGGAGGTTTTGTTAGTATCATAAGCAGTCAGTTATTGGCGAATTCCGATTTTTTCACCGGGGCTTTCCTCGCCGAATATGGGAATGCACTTGCCGGGGTTTTTGATATTAAACTACGGACAGGTAATACCGAAAAATACGAAAACACCTTTCAAATTGGAATGCATGGAATCGATTTTGCCAGTGAAGGTCCGATTTCTAAAAACAACAAGGCATCCTATTTATTTAATTACAGGTATTCAACCTTCGGACTTTTAGCTGCTACAGGAGCTATTTCACCGGCACAGATACCCATTTACCAGGATTTATCTTTTAAACTGAATTATCCGACCCGGAATGCCGGAATATTCTCTCTCTGGGGTATGGGAGGTGTCGATAAGATGTTTGACAGAGCTGAAACGGATCCTGAATTGTGGGAAAACAATATGGATCGTTATGATAACGATTGGAATGAGAAATTCGGAGCAATGGGAACAAACCATAAATATATCGTCGGATCAAAATCCTACATAAACTCAAGTGTGGTTGTAACGGGAAATGCCAAACTGCTGAAGCAGCAAAAAATTAACGATCTTCTGGTTTTGCAAAAAGATATGGATTTAAATGATAATACCGGTAAACTCACATTCACTTCTTTTTTCAACCATAAATTCAGTGCGAAACATACCAACCGTACAGGCTTTAACTTCAACACATTATATTACAATCTTGATTTGAGTGGTGCCTCGAATGATGATCCTGAATCATACAG
>JAIOZM010000004.1 GCA_021740585.1 Bacteroidales bacterium | reverse complement strand
CGATTTTTTGTATTAAAAGAAACTCAAAAACGCTTAAGCGAGCTTAGCTCATGGAATTACCTCCCTAAAGTCGGTGATTCCCAACGCTTTTTGGGGGGAGTGCACCCTCTGGAAAATCGTGGAACGATTTTTTGTATTAAAAGAAACCCAAAAACGCTTAAGCGAGCTTAGCGTTTTTGGGTTTCTTTTAATACAAAAAAGTAGGCCTTCGCCGACTTTTTCCAGAGGGTGGTGCCAGCTGGAATTGAACCAGCGACACCAGGATTTTCAGTCCTGTGCTCTACCAACTGAGCTATGGCACCCTTTGTTTTGAGTGGTGCAAATTTAGATAATTTTTCGAATCTTCAAAAGCTTTTTTCCAAAAAGTTCCTGAATGAAAGAAAAAGTGCATAATAGTTAGTATTCATCGGTTCATTCGACTGAAAAAAGTAAGCTCCACTAAGTTCGGTTAAACGAATTGTGAAATTCTATCCTGGCTTCGCAAGCAAAGGAAACTAGTTCCTTACAAGTGAACAAAATGAACTTCTGCACAAAAGAGCCAGGTAAAAATCTTCATTTGGAACTGAATAACATCTCCTTAAAAATGAACCGGCTAACCAACATTTTTCTCTACCTTTGCGCTCATGAATTTCCAATACCACACTCTGTCAAACGGAATACGACTCGTTCATAAACAAGTACCTAATATCGTAGGTCACCTGGGCTTAGTTGTAAACACCGGTTCGCGCGATGAATTGCCCAATGAGCACGGCATGGCGCACTTTATTGAACACGTTATTTTTAAAGGTACTAAAAAACGTAAGTCCTGGCATATTCTTTCACGACTGGAAGATGTTGGTGGCGAATTAAATGCTTACACAACCAAAGAAGATACTTGTGTATATGCCTCTTTCCTGAAAGCCGATTATCATCGGGCTATAGAACTTATCTATGATTTATGCTTCAATTCAATTTTTCCTGAAAAGGAAATTAATAAGGAAAAAGGAATTATTATCGATGAGATTTCCTCTTATGAGGATTCACCTTCGGAACTTATTTTTGATGAATTTGAGGAGCAAATATTTAATAAACATGCTATTGGCAGAAGCATTCTTGGAAACGAGAAGAGGATATTGTCATTTTCAAGAGAGGATATTCTGAAATTTATAGAAGAAAATTATGCCACAGATGAGATGGTTTTGTCTTCGGTTGGAGATATTTCATTTACTAAACTTATTCACTTAGCAGAGAATTATTTTGGACAAGTAAAAGAGAAACAAAGAAAACGAATCAGGATAATTCCCAATTCATACGAACCACAAAGCATCCACTCGAGAAGAAATACACACCAAACCCATTGTATTGTCGGGAACCAGGCCTATCATGCCAAATCGGAAAAAAGAATTGCCTTAGCCTTAATGAACAATATACTTGGCGGTCCCGGTATGAATAGCCGGCTGAATTTGAGTTTACGAGAGAAAAGCGGTTATTCCTATAACGTGGAATCGCATTATACCAGCTACTCCGACACAGGTATCCTGAATGTATATTTCGGTTGCGATAAAGAGAATTTCGAAAAAAGTCTCAAATTGGTTTATACTGAATTTAATAAACTGAAAACTGAGGCTCTTGGTAGTCTTCAACTTAAAAAAGCTAAAAATCAGCTTTTAGGTCAAATCGCCATTGCCAACGACAGTAATGAATATGAAATGCTTAGGATGGGAAAGGCTACCCTCCTTCACAACCGGGTAAAAGACCTGAATGAAACTGCGGCAAGGATAGAGGCTCTGACATCTGCGCAACTTCTGGAAGTTGCGAATGAAATTCTGAATAAAAATTTAATTTCAATTCTTCAATATTACTAATGGACTTATTCGATTTCAAACCTGAATTCCAGCAATATCTGGAAGATCATACTACTCCGGAGGATGATATTTTAAGTGAGTTAAGAAGATTTACTTTTCTTAAAGTTACTCATCCCCGAATGATCTCCGGGGCGATTCAGGGGAAATTTCTTGAGATATTCAGTAAAATGTTGCAACCTGAAAAAATTCTGGAGATAGGAACTTTTACAGCTTACTCTGCGATTTGTTTGGCCCGGGGACTCAAATCCGGCGGGAAACTTATCAGCATTGAGATTAATGATGAACTAATTGATAATGCAAAGGTTTTTATCCGCAAGGCCAGACTCCAAAATTCAATTGAGGTAATTCATGGTGATGCATTGGAACTATTACCTCAAATAAATGAGGAATTTGACATTATATTTATCGACGGTGAGAAAGAACAATACACAGACTATTATAAATTGTGCCTCCCCAGGCTTAAAAAGGGAGGCATATTAATTGCAGACAATGTATTATGGGATGGAAAAGTTTATAATATCAACTTTAAAAACGACCACACCACACAAGCAATAAATTCTTTTAATAAATTTGTTCAAAACGATACGGAAGTCGAAAACCTGATCCTGCCCCTCAGGGATGGTTTGATGGTTGTAAGGAAGCTTTAGGGCAGGAACTGGAAATAATAAAATCTTTTACAATTGTAAACAATTCTTCCATTAAAACGTTTATATCATGTTTCATCCATAAATCACAAAATCTTCCCTCTCAGACGAATGGCAAATTATTCTATCAAAGATATTGAGAAACTTAGTGGCATAAAAGCGCATACATTGCGAATTTGGGAAAAACGATTTAAATTGCTTGAACCTAAACGTACGGAAACTAATATCAGATATTATGATGATGAGGATCTGAGAAAAATTTTGAATGTTGCCCTTTTATACCGAAAGGGATACAGAATATCACAAATTGCCTGTCTTGGAGTTGATGAGTTGATAAACAAAATAACGAATTTGTCAATTGATAATGAGGATAATGAATCAAAAATAGATAACCTGGTCATGTCGATGGTGGAGATGGATGATAGAAAATTTGAAAAGCACCTAAATAATTCAATAATACAGTCTGGTTTTGAAGACACCGTAATCGAGATTCTTTATCCCTTTTTTAATAAAATTGGAATCTTGTGGCAAACCGGAGCCATATATCCTGCTCAGGAACATTTTATATCCAATCTGGTTCGCCAAAAGATTATATCAGCCATCGACGGCACAATTGACAGAGCAAACCCATCCGGCAAACATTTTCTACTCTTTCTTCCCGAAGGTGAAATGCATGAACTTGGCTTGTTGTTTTATCATTATCTTCTAAAAAAGAGAGGCCATAGAGTTACCTACCTCGGACAATCGGTACCCCTGGAAGATTTAAAAAAGGCCGGGGCATTTTTAAAGCCAAACTATATTGTTACAAAAATTTATACCAGTTTGGACTCATTCGAACAAATAACATTTTTGGAAAAACTTTCATCTTATTTCCCAAAACAGGATATTCTGTTCAGCGGTTTTGATCTGGATAGTCCGAAACTTGAAAAAAATAGGAACCTGATTCATATTAACGATGCTAATAAACTAAGGGAACTACTAGACCTTATCGACTCCAAGCATCAATAAATAGATAAATTATGTTAACAAAAGATTGGGTATCTTAAATTTTGCTTCAAAATCTATTTAACTGTTCACACGTCCTGAAAAAAATTAACATCTTAATTTTATTTCTCTGAATTTCTAACACTTACAAGTGAGCTTTTATTGTTTTACATCTTTTTTCTCAAAACATTATATTTGGAGAACAATAGATATAGCTTGCTTAAATACACTTAACCGTTAATAAATATTCACAATTCATCCTTTTGTTTTTAATAAATTGCGTGTTACTAAGAAAATTATGTTCAGATTATTAGTAACAATAATTCTATTTTCATTTTCCTTAACCTTTGTAAAATCGCAAAGCAAGGAAGAAAAGAAGGAATTCAAGAAAAAATTTCTTGAAGCCGATTATTTCTTCATGGTGGAGGAATATGATGAGGCTGCCTTTTTGTATCAGGATTTATTGAGAAGCGATCCGACTAATGCTAATCTACAGTTTTTAACAGGAGCAAATTACCTTAGTCTTCAGGGACAAAAATCAAAATCTATACCTTATCTCGAGAAAGCAGTTCAATCAATCTCTCCCAGTTACCGCGAAGGATCTTATAAAGAAAGAAACGCTCCAAAAGAAAGCCTTTTCGCTATTGCCCGTGCATACCATGTTAATAATCAACTCGACCTGGCACTTGAGTATTATGAAAAGTATAAAACTGTAATGCAGGTTCGGGATGTTGCTGAAATTGAGTTCATAAACAAGCAGATAAAATCTGTGGAGCTCTCAAAAGTAATGATTCTGGATACAGTTGATATAAATTCAAAATCCTTAATTACAGGTGATTATAACGACTTTTCAAGATATAACTCAGTATACTCAGAGGAAGACTCTCTCCTGCTATATATGTCAAACCGACCCTTTTATGACGCCATTATTATGACGAGAATTGTAAATGGAATCTGGACAAAACCCGAGATAATAAACGGTCAGATTGAACTAGATGGAAACATAAAGCTTTGTTCTGTATCATTTGATGGTAAAGAAATATATATTTCAAGGAAAGAAAATTATAATTCAGAGTTATTTATGTCCAAGTTTAAAGACGGAAAGTGGGACAAAGCAGTTCCTCTTTCAGAAAATATTAATACTATATTTAATGAAACTCACGCCGTTCTTTCTAAAGACAAAAGCACTCTATATTTCACGAGCGACCGACCCGGAGGGTATGGTGCGATGGACATTTATTATTGTACAAGAAAAACGGATGGTGAATGGGGAGAGGCAAAAAATTTAGGCAAACCAATAAATGCCATCTATTCAGAAGAAACCCCTTTCATTACTGCAGACGGGAAAACACTTTATTTCAGTTCCATGAGTCATGCTACCATGGGTGGCTTCGATATATTTTATTCAAGCAAATTGCCGGGTGGTACCTGGTCCTATCCGGCAAACCTGGGATTTCCAATAAGTAGTAATGATGACGATCTGCACTACTTCCCACTAAACAATGGACAGCAAGCTTTGTACACCGGTCAATCATATAAGTTTAGCGGAAACGATCTGGCAATGGTCTCCCCGGCAGATATCGACCCAAAGAAACTAACCGCCATTAAGGGAAAGATTATTCCCGATGATATGGGAATTTTAGATGAGAACACTAATATCAGCCTGATCAATACTCAGACTAAAGAAATTATTGCCGTTACAAAACCAGATGAAAATACCGGAGAATACAATTTCGATGTAACAGCGGGTGATTATGAAATCAGAGTTGAATCGGTTGGTTACGATACATTAAAAGAATCTATCAGTCTGGGAGATCAGCAAAGAGCACACAATATTAATGTGGAAAGCACCCTCACTTCAGAACAGGTTTCGAGTGGGGAGTATGTTATTTCTAAAAATATATTATTCGATTTCGACAAATCAGAATTAAGTGAAGAGTCAAAATTTGAGCTTGAGAAGCTATATTTGCTTATGGATGATAATCCTGAAATGATGCTCGAACTTACCGGTCATACAGACTCTAAAGGAAGCGCAGAATATAATTTACGTCTTTCGAACAGAAGAAACCAATCAATTATCGACTACCTTGTATCGAGAGGCATTAGCAAGGAAAGATTTATATCAAAATCCGCAGGAGAAACAAATAATATTGCCATCAATGAAAATCCTGATGGTACCGACAATCCGGAAGGCAGAAAATTCAACAGACAGGTTGAGCTTAATTTACTCTCCCAAGGTGATAAAAAGATTTGGCTCGAAGAATATATGGTGCCTGAACACTTAAAACCTGAGGCGTCAAGAAATTATTATGTTATTCTTACTGATGAAACAGATCAACTCTCCAACCTGGAACAAAAAAGAGTTGATAATAAGGTGAAACTTTATGAAACCGGACGTAAACATATTTATGCAGCAGGTAGTTTTGCAAACAAACGAGCTGCCATAGAATACTTAAATCAGATAATTGATACAAAATTCGATGCAGGTAGAATTGTAGATGAATCGGAATTCAAATACCTTCTCCAACCTTCAGTACCTGATCTGGAGAAAATAAAAGGCCCCTTTACTATCCAATTAATGGCTCTAAGACAGAAAATTGATTTAGACCAACTTCCTGAACAAAAGTTAATAAGACAGATTCAAAGCAAAGATAAATTTTACAGATATATTTCAGGGGTTTTTGATGAATACTCAGAAGCTCAGGACAGTCTGGTATATTTTGTTTTGAAGGGATATACTGATGCCTTTATTATCCCCTTAGCAAGATTCGACGCGACAATTGCGGAAGATGAAATAATTATGGATAATTATGATTTTTACTATACCATACAATTTAGTGCGACGCGTAAACCTGCCAATGAAGATTATTTTAAGGATATCGAGAATATTGTCAGCTATAAAGGTAAAGATGATTTCTACAGATATTCAACCGGAATATTCCTGAATAAACTTGAAGCAGATAAAACACTTCAGGAAATCAAAAAAATGGGATTTAGTGATGCTTTTGTTAAAAGGGTTAGTAAATCTGAATAAATTTTAAGCCTAAATAAGTCTAAAACTTTAGTCAAAAAGACAAGAAATGAAGAAATCTAAAAAATCCCCTGAAAGCTTCAAATTACTTAACTCCTAAAACCTCCCCCTTATTTTTCTCAAATCCTTTGTCAAAACAATATTGCATTTCGTGGAATTTAGACAGACCTTTGTCTAATCTCTTTTTTACTCATTTAAACAGAACATAATTATTTATAATTTATTTAGAAACCCATCAATATTTTTTGCTTATAATATTGTTTTATAATCCTTTATGTATTTTTAATTATTTAGATTTAGCCTCTTAAAACGCCTGTTCCAGCAAGTACTGAATAGCTTTTTGTTGAACAATGATTTATATTTGTTAAACATTTTTAACAACAAACTTACAACTATGACAGCAATGGAATTCAATAATGAACTCATCGGAATGGAAGTCAGCCTTGAAAGATTTGCCATGAGTTTGACCTCTAACCGGGATGAAGCTAAAGACCTATTACAGGAAACCTATTTAAAAGCTCTCACATATAGAGATAAATTTCAGGAATTTACCAACCTGAAAGCTTGGGCCTATACAATAATGAAAAATACATTTATTAATAATTACCGCAAATCTATTCGGGAGAATACAAAAGTCGATAATACAAAGGATCTTTATTTCCTGAATAATTCGAATGAATCTAGTTTGGTGAAGCCAGATTCTGAATATCATATGCAGGAAATTCACAAAGCAATTGAGCAATTGGATAATGATTTCAAACGCCCCTTTCAGATGCACACTGAGGGATATAAATACAAGGAAATTGCCGATGAGCTCGATTTGAAAATTGGCACCGTTAAAAGCCGGATTTTCTTTACACGCAAAAAACTTATGAATTCACTAAAGGAATACGCTACTTAATATATTTTTTTATTTATTTTAAGATTTACGCATCCTTTATTCTTATTTATTAATTAATGCTTGTTGCTGATAGTTTTTCAGTCAACAAGCATTCTGATTTATATCTTAGATTACTTCTCATACCATCTCAGAAACAACAGAATCACATTAAAGTAATTATTTCCTTTTAGAATCTGAATATATTATTCACTTTTGCAGCATGAAATTATACAGAAATAAGTACTTATGGACAGCTGTTTTTTATATGTGGCTTTCAATATTAGTCATCCTTACATCTATGTCTTTCTCAGATAAGATGATTCAGGAACAAAATGATGGACTAAGATGGGATTATCTGCAGCATTTCTTTTTATATCTCCTTATACCTGTGTTTTTTTTCTTTGCAGAGGGAGCCTTTCTAAAAAATTTGATTAAACAAAACTATAAGATTTTTCTACTGGGATTACTTTTTGCAAGTCTTACTGAACTTCAGCAATTATTTATTTCTTCGAGGACTTATAATTCGATAGATCTTGCACTAAATATTGGAGGCTATATTATTGGAATCCCTTTTGGTAAAATACTGGCTAACAGACTCAAAAAATCTAAAATAAAGTTTTAACTGTCCATTAACAGCCCAAAAGTAATTCTTGCGTTGTAAAGCTTTTACATATGTGTAGTTTTGTACCACTCAATCTATCTATAAATATTTGGAAGGATAAAATTAATTGATGGCAGTTCCCATTATAACATACTATTAAATCACAAAAAAATCATTATGAAATCCATTAAAATAATTCTCGTTGCCGTTGTATTCTCAGTTAATGCTCTAAGCCAGGCAACTCCCGGAGTGGTAAATTTTAACTTCATTAGCAAGGCTAAAAGTGGGGGTTATAGTCCCAAACATGTTATGGCTACCTGGATAGAAACCGATGCCGGAGCCTTTGTAAAAACTTTGAATCTGAACGGTTCAAAAAGAAAAGAATATTTATATACATGGAACAGTAAGTCCTCGGGAAACACAACCGACGCAAGCACCGGAGCAACTCTGGCCAGCCATAAAAGTCACAATCTTAGCTGGAATACCACAGCTGTCGACGGCAGTGTAGTTCCCGACGGGGAATATAAAATTAAAACTGAATTTACCAGTGAACATGCACAGGGTCCAATACTTATGGTTTCCTTTCCAAAAGCAGGAAATGAAGTGAGCCTGACTCCGGATAATCAAACCTATTTTGAGACCATTAGTCTTAGTTTTGTTCCTGAATCCTCCACAGGGATTGCGCCCAATTTGGAATCAATTGCATTAAATATTTATCCCAATCCAGTAAAAGATATTTTCATGGTACAATGTAATCTGGATAAGACAAGGGATATTCAATTAAATATTTATGATTCGAAAATGAGTTTGATCAGCAATCTATACTCAGGCCAAAAAGAAAAAGGCGAAGTTGAATTCAATTTTAACCTGAAAAAACTGAATTTAAATGCAGGGGTTTATTACATACTCCTAAAAACCGAATCATTTCAATCGGCCCAAAAAATCATTTATCTGCCCTAATGATTAAAAAGTGAGCTCTATTAAAACAGACTCCTGAAATGCTTACTTATAATTTCATCATAAACTTTATTATTTTATGTGCCGTATTTACTATTTGTAAGTATTTTTTTCATATTTCTTATTTTTTGTAAGTTTATTTACCTTTTTTCTTACTTTTTTACTTTTTATCATTGCTTTTAGTTACTATTTACATATCTTTACACCCTGAAAGTAACGAATTAAAAGTTAAGGTAATTTTAAACAGGGAATAGAATTATGTGTGGATTTACAGTTTATACAGGAAGCGATCGTAAAACAAGACTGGAAATAGCCAGTGAGTTTCAAAAGATTAAATACAGAGGTCCGGATAATAGTGTGATACGTGATTTTAGTGAAAATGGATGGATGGGGTTTCACCGTTTGAAAATTATGGACGTAAGCGACGATGGGAATCAGCCCATGAGCTATAAGAATATTCATTTAGTTGCCAATGGGGAAGTCTATAACTATCCTGAGCTTAAGAAAAAATACGAAAGTACATATGATTTTAAATCAACGAGCGATTGCGAGGTAATCCTGCCAATGTTTTTAGAAAAAGGTATAAAGCAAACTGCGTTGGAGCTTGACGCTGAATTTGTTTGTGTAATATATGATTCTGAAGAGAAGAAATATTTTGCTGCGAGAGATCCAATTGGCATCCGACCATTGTTTTATGGTTACAGCGAGCAAGGAGATATTTTATTTGCCAGTGAAATGAAAAGTCTGAGTGAGATTTGCAAAAAAGTTACTCCGTTCCCTCCGGGTCATTATTATGAAAATGGTGAAATTTTGCCCTATAGAGATATCTCGAGGGTCGATTCTTATTCCGATCACAGTATTGAAGAAGTATTCGAAAACATCCATGACTTATTGTCGGAAGGAATTAGAAAAAGGCTTAGTTCTGATGTTCCTGTTGGCTTTTTGTTAAGCGGGGGACTCGATTCGAGTCTTGTTTGCGCTGTGGCTGCCAGAATGCTGGACAAGCCAATCCGTACCTTTGCTGTGGGGATTGATAAAGATCCGATTGATGCAAAATACGCCCGGACAGTGGCCGAATACTTAGGTGCAGATCACACTGAGGTTCTTTTTTCAAAACAGGATATTTTCGACACACTCAGCAGCCTTATTTATAATATTGAAACCTGGGATATTACAACCATTCGGGCATCTATTGGCATGTATTTGGTTTCGAAGTATATTTCGGAAAAAACAGACATAAAAGTGCTAATGACAGGTGAAATCAGCGATGAAATCTTTGGTTATAAATACACCGATTTCGCACCCTCCCCTGCTGCCTTTCAAAAAGAAGCCGAGAAAAGATTGAAGGAAATATATTTGTATGACGTGCTTCGAGCCGACAGGTCGATAAGTTCGAATGGTCTTGAGGCAAGAGTTCCTTTTGGGGATCTTGATTTTGTAGAATACGTTATGCATATAAAGCCTGAATTAAAAATGAATTTTACCGGCGTAGGAAAATACCTGCTCAGGAAATCATTTGAAGGTGATTACTTACCAAATGACATACTATACAGAGAAAAGGCCGCTTTCTCCGATGCTGTTGGTCATAGTATGGTAGATAATTTAAAAGCATGGGCAGAAGAAATGTACACCGAAGAAGACTTGTTATTGGCTCAACTGAAATATTCTTACGCTCCACCTATTTCTAAAGAATCGTTGATGTATCGCGACATTTTCGAGAAGCATTTTCCCGGAAAAGCAGAAGTTATCCCAGCTTATTGGATGCCGAATAAGGAATGGAAAAACTGCGATGTTAATGATCCCAGCGCAAGGGTTCTTCCGAATTATGGGAAGAGTGGGGTTTAGAAGAATAAATAACTTTTGTTTTATTTTATTTTATTTTATTTTAAACCTCGGAGGTCTATAGACCTCCGAGGTTTAAAATAGAAAAATTTTTCACTTATCCAAATTTATTTCCCCGGTATAAAAAATTCAAAATCCGTATATTCTTATACCGTTTTTAGTTTCCGGATCAATCCTCCTTAACGGCCAGCTCAAATTATTGTAAATCATCCTATTTCCATTAGGGATGATGTAAAAGTATATTCCATATATTAGTAGGAAGATATAAAATAGAATAAAAACCGGGTTAACATTATATAGATTTTAGCTCTTTAAAAAAAAATTTTTTGGAATAAAAACTTCAAAAAACAGCCTTGTAGGGTATAAAACTCATAGACTTCATTTATCTTTAGGTCGGGAAGCATACCATAAGCCTTATTACAGTAAGGAATTTATCATAAATTAATAAAGTTCCGTATGAAAAGAATTTTTCTTGCAGGCATTCTATTTATTATCCTTTTTGTCCGTACTGAAGCCCAGTCCTATACCGGTGATATTGCGACCTACATCTCTTCTTATATCAGCTCAATTCCAGGAAGCAGTGGAAATGATTATGACAAACCCGAAGCGGGAGAACTTATTACATGGCAGGAACTTATGGTTCAATTACTTAATGATGATTTATCCGCTGCCCGGCAAAAGGCAGATATTCTGAATTATACGATTGTTGAATTTGAAGATAACAGTGTTGACCCCCATGCATTCTACTATGTAGTGGAAGAAAAGTCAGCCAGACAACATTACTGGGGTACATATATAATAAACAGATATCCTCTCCGGAGCCAGTTGGTAATTCAGTCTCCACATCCTGTTTATGATTCGAATACAGGTCTTCAGGGAATCTTTTGTTTTAAAAATCTTGGGGCGAAAGCGTTTTTTGTAAGTGGTACCCACCGTTGCAATCACAGTGAGTTTTCTGTATGCTCGGGAACAACAACTGCCTGCAATAGTTCAACTACTGCCTACCAAATATCAGATAATGCTCACAATGCGGCATCGGTTTTTGAAAGGCTTACTGAAGTATTGTCTCTAAGTCAACCTAATACATATTTCGTTCAGCTTCACGGATTTGCCAAGGGAGATACTGATCCTTATTTGATTATGAGTAACGGTACCAGAATTACCCCAAATCCAGACTATACAGCCATACTTAGAGATGAATTGTTTAAAATTGATAACAGCCTGACTTTCAAAATTGCTCATATCGATCTGAGTTGGACACGGCTAATTGCAACGACAAATGTTCAGGGTCGTTTTTTAAATCAGAGTCCATCACCTTGCACACAAAATGCTGCAATGTGCTCAGGACGTTTTATTCATATCGAACAAGAAAAATCTAAACTAAGACAAGATTTCATTGGTTGGCTAAAAATGTATGAAGCATTGTCATATACTTTTCCGGAGACTCCACTGCCTAATTCAACTTCTTCAGACTTAAGGTCTGATAAGGTGTTCCTGTATCCAAATCCTACTGAAGGACTTTTAACCATAAAATCCACAGGCCCTTTTAAAGTTAGTATTTTCAACATTTGCGGGAAATCTGTTTATCAGGCAGATTTTGAAGAAGACATTGCAGAGATTGATCTTAGCAATCAAGAATCCGGAATTTATCTGGTAAAAATTGTTTCGAATGAAAGTGCAAAAACGATACGAATTGTTCTTAAATAGTTTTCGGCATTGAGGCATATAACTATAGAATTGCATATAGCTGCCTTTTATTCTTCTCTGTTAAATCAGATTCACCGGAATATTAAAATGACTTTCCTATGTTAATATTCAAAAAATAAAGAGGGTGTCCAAAAAGTCAGATTAAAAAAATAAAACCTTACAATTTGAAAGTTATTTTCATCTTAACACCTCTAAATCCCCTAAAGGGGACTTTTAAGTCCCGATTTATCGGGATTTGGAGGGGTAAAAAAACTTTAGCTTTCAAATTATAAGTTCGAAGAAATCTATACAGACTTTTTAGACAGCCTCTATAAAACAAAAAAATACCTTCAGCATTATTTACATACAAGCAAACGAGCTATCGCTTTGAATGGTGAGGAAATTTTTACCTATTTCATAATTCTTTTAAGACATTATCTTCATATCCTGACGGCCTTTTTTTTCATAACTATCATCAATCAGAGCATCAATACCTGTGAATCCTTCGACAGGCTTGCCAGTATCTTTGAAAGGGCCTTCAGGTGAGTCAGCTATTGCCTCTCCGACTTTCCATACCTCATCAACATCTCTATGGGGATAATAGAGGTAGTACTTTCCATCTTTGCGCGCAGCAACGGGTGCCCACATCCATCCTTCTTTACCCCAAGCTACTTGGCGTGAATGCATAATTTCGCCGTGATCTGTCCTGTTAATCATATCGCTTGATGAGAAAACATGGTATCCATCCATTCTGTCGTATGAACCTTCTCATGGCTTTTTCTGGTTATCTTGGGAGCAATACATTCATACTGTGCCGTCGCAAACGTATACGTCGGGATCGGTAGAACTGTCATTTGGAACCAATGGATTTCTCTTGTAAGCAAATTTATTTGGATAGTAATTCTCCGAAATCGGTTTTGTGATATCAGCTAATGTATTCTGAGCTTCGGATTTACTTTACTGTGAGCTAAAACTTAATGTTATTAAAAAACTGAGGCTATTGAAATAAATAATCTGCGCATCTATTTAATATCAATCCTGTATAATGAATTATAGTTCTAGGAATACTATTTTTTTTGTTTGAACCAAATAATTATTTGTTTCAAGTTGACAAATGTAGATGCCTTTTGGCAACGGATTTCCTGTTTTGTCCCTTGGATACCAAACAACTTTATATTGTCCTGCTTCCTGATATTCATTTACAAGTACAGACACTATTTGTCCCAGAGAATTATAAATGGATAATTTAACGCTTGTTGCTTCACTCAAGCGATAAGGAATGGTTGTATTCAATGAAAATGGATTTGGATAAATCTCCTCCAGCATCGTAATTAAAGAAGTGTTATAAGATTTACTATATACACTTGTTACTTCATTAAATACTGCTGTAATATTTTTAACCGCATCCATGGTAATTGTTGTGGGATTTTCCGAACCGGTTATATCGCCATTCCATTCGAGGAATTCATATCCTGAATCAGGAATAGGGGTTAAAGTAACTACGGTACCTTCACTGTAGGTGCTTCCTACAGGATCAGGATTAATAGCCCCATTGGTAGCATTTAGAGTGAGTGTGTACGAAGGGATTTGTGTTATTATAGCAGTCACCGTTTTATAACTATCCATTATTATGGAATCAGGATTATCATTTCCTGAAAGATCACCGCTCCAACCATTAAATTGATATCCGGAATCTGGAATTGCGGTTAAGATCACAACTGTTTCATAATCATATACTCCACCCGGAGGGGAGAGTGTGATCGATCCATTTACCACTTCTGTTGTCAAATCAACTGTATTTGGAATTAAGGTAATTATCAACTTGCCATCTGAACCAAGACCACCGCTTTTTGCAGTATTAAGTGTAACTCTTACTGCTGCTCCTGAACCACCGGCACCGGGACTCAATCCATTATTCCCCTCTAAAGTTTTATTAAATCCTTCTGCACCGGCAGCGCCACCTCCTTTGCCTGCCGCGCCGCCTGGTGCGTAACCGGATAACGGACTTGGGGCATCTCCTCCATTTCCTTCAGATCCTGCACTACCACCTCCGCCACCGGTACCGCCCGGGTTTGCAGCAGCACCATTTCCGCCATAGAAGACTACATCACCAATATTACCGCTTTGAGGAGCTACACCACCAAGTCCCTGACCAACAGTTCCTGATATATTTTCCCCTCCGGGGCCCCCAATGGCTGAAACAATGGTAACACCGTTTAGTGCAACAAAAGATGAATCCCCATTCTGCACAAGATCGACAGATTGATTTGCAAAACCTTCAGGAGCAAAAACTCCACCCGCCCCAACGGAATAGGTCAATATGTCTCCTCCCGAGACATTAATACTTATACCGGCATAACTGCCACCGGCACCACCACCACCACGAGTTTGAACAGCAATATCTCCATTTGCTGCAGAACCGCCCGCACCACCGGCACCCCAGACTTGAATAGAGGCCAACTTGATGCCATCAGGTAAAGTCCATGTACCTGATCCCGGAGTGTCAACAACTATGGGCTTATCAATTTCTGCCATTGTAAAGTTGGCCGAAATCGTTTTATTCCCATCCATCTTAATGATTATGGGATTTTCGGTTCCTGAAGCATCACCACTCCATTCTGAAAATGCATAACCGGGCTTGGCTTTCGCAGTTAGGGCTATTCTGGTAAATTCTATGTATTCTGACTGATCCGGATCAACAATAATTGAACCTTTATTGGGGTCGGCATTTGTGGTTAAAGTGAAATCCTGAGGCATCCTGAATAAGATATCTTCTACGTACTGGTTGGTTTTGA
This sequence comes from Bacteroidales bacterium, assembly GCA_021740585.1. Lineage (GTDB taxonomy): Bacteria > Bacteroidota > Bacteroidia > Bacteroidales > JAGLSB01. The sequence goes on along the minus strand of JAIOZM010000004.1, from coordinate 75,853 downwards.
ATCTGTCCAGATTTGTCAACTGCTCACCGGCAATAAATACACTATCGAAAATAACACCACCATACCAAGGTGCTTCAGCATGACCCAATATTTGCTCGCTCTTACCCGGGCCATATGCATCATAAGACGCTACTGCCGTGATGTTTCTAAAAGTTATACCTTTATAACTTGAACCAACGCCATAGAAACGATTATCGGGCTTATCGTCAAATTCCACATAGTGCGAAGCGAGATTAAAAATCGGTACATTGGGAAATTTATCATGAATACGAATATCTTTGAACAAAACATTTACACCGCGTTGTCCTTTTTCTCCCTGTGTTCGCTGAACAAAAACACCATCGCCTCGAGAAGCATTTGTAGCAGACCTGAGATAAATCACGTCGCAATCTTCAATAACAAGCGAATCATCTTCAGGTATGTTTGGCATGTGAAAAACCGCAGCATTAGAATCCTTCCAAAAAACACATCTTCTTTTGTTGCCTTTAATGTATGAACAGTCGTCGGCAGTTCTCAAGAAACAATCCTCCGTTAAATAAACATTCCCAAAACCATCTCCATTTCCACGCCATGTAATAGCTTTTGCCCATTTACAATATGAGTCAGTACCATTTATATACGCAGAGTGAAAAGCTCCATTTGCCAAACAAATTCCTTCCACTCCGGAGTAGTTTGCATTGTCAATTGAAATTGGTTTGTAAGGCTTTTGCTCATCACTTGAAGGATCGTAAACAAAATCAAAGTTCGGATGGTTAAGTTTGTCTCCTGAAATAGTGCCCACACCAAATATTTTTATATTTTCACCCGAGGCTAAACTGCCACTCCCTGCAACACCTATATTATTCATTGTGCCATAAACAACAGCATCTCCTGGGATATAATACTTTTTACCGGGCTGCAGTTTAAATCCCAAGCCGATATCATGAACACCCGGCTTAAAATACAGTATAGTTTCTGAACCTAAATCGGAAGAGGGCATCAATCCGGGCTCCACAAAAACCACGTTTGGATCATCTAAGGATGGTTTATCCATTATAGGATGGGCAAAAATAGTAATGGTATGAACACGTGGCCGATTTGGATCAGTAACCTTAGTCTCTGGCACTTGGCTAATTATCTGATAATCATCCATCTGTCCATTAATATCTACTGTGATAGAAGCCGGATTGTTTAATGTAAAATAAACTTTGCCTTCAACAACAGATGCTGTGTTTGCTTTGTGCGAAGGATGAACAGCTGATTTAAAGAAATCCTGACCATTAATTTTAAAACCATTTTTAGGAGATATTTCAACTTCAACACCTGAATTTTTACTCATTTCAATATTGGCATAAGTGTGACTCCAGCCATCTGTATGTAAATGGTAAAGTCTATTATCACCTTTAGGATGGGGTTCCTGCAAATAAGCGCGGTTGCGGGTAATGTTTGCAAAACAGTCGACCCATTCGTAATTGGTTGCTGCCGAACGAACCCTAATGTTATAGAACTCCGATGGTTCAAGGCCGGGAACATCTGTGTAGGCAACGAGTGTATCACTGCCTTGAATAAATTGCGGGCTTGACTGAGCGACGCTGATCTGTGAAGCTCCGAAAAGAATAAACACACATAAAAATTGTAGAAAAACAACTATATTTATCATTTTAGTATTTTCATTTAAAAGTAATATCCGAAACAAATTCATTAAGCTCAAAATCATCAAGGCTTGTCACTTTCTTTCCTCCAATAACTACGTTCTCGAAAGTAATGCCTCCATTCCAGGGAGCTTCCGAACAGCCAATAATTTTTTCTTTTCCATATTCTGCCACCGCAGTGACATTTCTAAAGGTAATACCGCTGTAGCTGGAGCCAACACCACCCAATCTATGGTCATAAGGTAAATGATTAAATTTCGAAACCAAACTAAAAATAGGCACATTCGGATATTTGTCGTGAATGCGAAAATTTTGGACCAAAACATCTACTTTTTGTTGCCCCGGCTTACCGTTTGACCGTTGAACAAAAACGCCGCCCCCCATCGAACCATCATTTTTGTTCCTGTTATATAGTAAATCACAATCTTCAATTACAATCGATATATCATCCGGTATGTTTGCCATATGGAATATAGCTCCATTGCTGTCTTTCCAGAAAGTACACCTTATTCGGTCTCCTTTTACGTAGGAACAATCATCACTGGTACGAATAAAGCAGTCTTCGGCAACCTGAGCACTTCCAATACCGTCACCATTTGCCCTCCAGGAGACCACTTTTGCCCATCTAACAAAAGTGATTTTTTTACCTTTATATTCCCCTGTATTTTCAGGTTGTAAATTAACTGAGTGTTCGGCGCAATTCGATACGCTTACTCCCAAAACCTCTACGTTTATTGCATTTTTAACGCTTACTGACTTCCAGTTTTCTCTTGGTTCCTTTCTAACTTTGTGATCGTCATCATATAAAGGATGCATCAGACGATCGCCTGAAATTGTACCCAATCCATATAATTTAATATTCTCTCCCGACGGTAAATCAAAATTATTAAAAGTTCCGTATACGATTGCGTCTCCGGGTATGAAGTAGTTTTTATTGGAATGCAACTTAATGTTTTTGCCTAAATCATGAATGCCCGGTGCAAAATACAAAGTGGTGTAGGTGTTAGGATCAGTTGGTGGTTTTTGACCCGGGTTGAGCACAAGCACTCCCTCGTTTTCCATCGAAGGCTTGTCCATAATTGGGTTAGCATAAAGAGCAATTGAGTGAATCGTCGGTCCGCTATAATCACCCCCTGTTTCCTGATCATCCATTTGACCATTAATGTCAATGATTATTTGGCCAGGTTTGTCTATGGTAAAGTACACTTTAGCATCTACTACTTTCGCTTCACTGGCCTTTTGCGAAGGGTGTGTGGTAGCCTTAAAGATAGGCTTGCCATTAATAAGCACCCCGGGTTTAGTGGATATTTCAACTTCAACCGGCCCATTCATTTCTATGTTGCCATAAGTGTGACTCCAGTCCCGTGTATTTTTCTGGTAGTGCCCTATGGTACCGCCTGTTCTTGATTCAGTTCCTTCAGGCAGTGAACTAATCAGATTGTGGCTAATCAGCGGAAAAACTGATTGCCATTCGTTTTTAGTTGCTTTTGACCTCACCCGGATGTTGTAAAATTCTGAGGGTGCAAGCCCGGGCACATCTGAGTAAACGACGAGTATGCTATTGCCTGCCTCAAACACTTTGGTGCTTGATTCTGATGTATTAATTTTTGGGGCACAGCTAAACAAATGTGTACTAAGAACTGTCAAAAATAGTATTGTAAATACTTTCATTAATTTCAATTTATGATTTTTATTTTAAGTCTAAGAATGTTGTAATAAAGATATAATATTATTCATCGTCCTCATCTCCATTCTTGCCTCTGGCTGTGGCTGGTCTGACAAGCATTTCTTTCTTTTTACCCTTTAACATTTCGGCAGTCAATGGGACTGGTTCAATATTATCGAATTTTGCTAAAAACTCATTGCAAGCATTATTCTCAGCAATTACCACATCTAGATATTCAGGATCATAAGCCAAATTATTTGTTTCGTATGGATCATTGTCCATATCAAAAAGCATCATCACGGGCAGGTTATCCGATGGCCTTTTTGCATTTCCATGCACACGTGTAAATTTATATTGCTGGGTACGTGAATATATTTCATTGGGCAGGGCACCAATTTTAGCACCTGCAACTGTAAAAGTACGTTCAGGCCCTTGCTGTGAATCATTTGCTAAAAGTGCTTTGGATAAGTCCTTACCATCTAAATTACTATTTAATTGGTCCCCCAATCCAACGAGTCCGGCAAGCGTAGGGAACATATCCACATGATTTATAAGAATATCGCTCTGTTGCCCGGGCTCAATAATACCAGGCATACGAATTAAAAATGGCACTCGTGCTGAGCCTTCGTATGACACCATTTTGCTGATGCGTTTTTTCTCTCCCATCATATCGCCATGATCGGTGGTGAAGCAAACGATGGTTGTTTCGCTCAGTTTTTTCCCTGGATTGTTTGGGTCATCAAGTTCTGCTAATTTATCGAGAACTTTTCCGAACATGTGATCGAGCCAACTGATATTTGCCGAATATTTGGCACGGGCAAAACGCTCAGCATCGGGAGCATAAGGATCGCGTGTTCCAAAATAAGGTGAAGATGGGTCTTCATACAATAAGTCTTTTGTTATTGGATTTGGAATTATTCGTGGTTCGGGTTTTCCATTATGAAGGTAGGTAAGTTTATCTTCCTCCGGACGTGCACTATACATATACCACCATTCCGTACCATCCTCAATGATTGGCGCTCTCCAATCATAATGTGGTTTATGCAGGGACAAGAACAAGAAAAAGGGTTTATTAGGATCCAGTCCAAATTTCTCATCCTTACGCTTACCTGAATATACTTCAAGATAATCGAGGGTTTCAAAAGTAAATACACCATCTGGAATTTGGGCGGCATGATCAGTACCTCTGCCATTGCAGGTATATTTTCTATTTTCTTTCACTATGTCCTTTTCCCATTCAGGCATTGGAGTCCCCTTAATTTTCTCAGGATAACGGTTTTCATATTCTTCTTTAAGCTGTGTCATTTCGTCGGACATCTGTTGGGCGCGGGCTATAGCCAAAATATTTTCATCGTCTGTAGGTGCATAATCGGGTGTTCTATTTTGTTCTACCCTGGATTCATAGCCGGTGGTAGAATAGCGTCGGAAATCCCAGCCATGAAAAATATTTTTTCCCATAAATGTTCCGTTTGGCAGGCTCTCCAATGGCTCCAGATTTGAGTGTTGTTTACCCAACATGGCGGTATTGTATCCATTATCGCGGAACAGGTTGGCGAGAGATGGAGTTTTACCTTCCGGCCCCGCCTCAATAAGTAACTTTTCATTTGCCAATTGTCCGTGTTTCATTGGATACGTTCCTGTAAGCAGACTGGCCCGTGTGGGGGCGCAAACCGGTACGGCATCGTAGGCTTTCCTGAAAATCATTCCTTCCTTGCCTATACGATCAAGATTGGGGGTAAGAATATTTTCTGTGCTTTGATAATCGCAGCCGAGATAATGAACATTTTGCATATCGGTCATGAGCACCAGTACATTCCATTTTATGTTCTGCGTGTCGTCTCCCGCATGCAGAGTGCCTGCCATCATTCCTGCGGAGAGGGTGCACAGAATGGCTTTATATGGTATTTGTCTTTTCATGGGAAGTCAAAATAATTATTATTTTGTTATTCACTGGTATGCTCAATCACTTTGATGGTGCCGTCTTCATTGTAATAGAGTCGCTCGAAACAAGCGATCCGACGTGAACCATCCCAGCCCAGTGCTTTAAGCTCATCTTCGGGTGTATTAATATGATAGAAGTAGTACCATTCACCTTTAATTTCAACAATAGAGTGATGATCCTGGGCATTAGGAACAGCCGGTGCAAAAGCTCCTTTCCATTCAAATGGACCGTACGGACTTTTACCAACACTATAGAATGCCTGATGTTCAGGATTTTTCGGCATTGAATACGAATAATAGTAAAGCCCATTATATTTGTGCATATATGGTCCTTCGCCTAAACGCAGGATTGGATTGTCCAAAACAAACTGTGGCGCATAATCTATTTTACGTGGAGTTTCGGCAATTTCAATCATATTGGGTTTTAGCTTTGCAATCTGGGCTCTATTGCAGTATAAATAAGCTGTTCCGTCATCATCAATAAATACTTTCGGATCCATTCCTATAATCCCTTCGATGGGCTTGCCTGTATCTTTAAAAGGTCCGGCAGGATTGTCTGCAACAGCAACACCAATTGGCCAATTTTTAGTACTGTCGCCCCGATGAGGGTAATACAAATAATACTTTCCATCTCTTTGGGCTGCAGCAGGTGCCCACATCCATCCAGGTATTCCCCATCCCAGGTCGCGTGAATGGATAACTTCGCCATGGTCTGTCCAATGGATCAAATCGGTTGATGAAAAAGCATGGTAGCCATCCATATGGTCATAGACACCTTTGTCACCAGGCTGTTTTGGATGATCCTGAGAGCAATACATCCATACCACTTCGTCCCAAACGTTCACATCAGGATCTGTTGAACTGATGTGCGATACCAGCGGATTTCCCTCATATTTGAATTTGTAAGGATATTGGATCTCTGAGATGGATTTCTCTTGCTGAGTAAAGCTTGTAAAAGCAAAAAGTATTAAAGCAAAAGGAAGGATTGGAATTTTTTTCATTAAGATTTATTTTAAATTTTATAATGGCATTGTATTAATGGTCCATAAGACCGAGTTTTTTTATCTGGTATCGGTTTTATCCACTGCAATCATATGAAAACGGCAATTGTGACTGAAGGTTTTGCGTATACGTACCCCAAACGCCTTCGGGAAACACCGATTCGGACACCTGCCCGAAACCGGCATTGGAATAGATTAAGCAAATAATCAAACTACATAAAATTAATTTTCTTATCATATAGTTTAAGCATCTAATTATCGACTACCATTAATCGGTCAGAAATTAATGGATAAATTTATGAAATGAATTATTCTATCAGGATGTGATTTATTCCATAATAGGTAATATTTAAGTTTTTAGCCCGGGCATTGGAGAATATTGACCGTTTGATTACCGGTTATCGTATCACTTTACAATAGATCTATTATTTAGACAAAGATTGTCTCAGCAATATTTTCCCACTTGTCTTCACCAGATCGATTTTTGTCACAAATTTTCCTGAAAGGGGATCGAAAAATGATCCGCCAAGATCAATCTGATGACTTTCCTGATTTGAGTTCACTAAAACAATTGCATTTTCGAATTCACGACGATAAACTCCGGCATGTGAGGCAATTTCATAGTCTGTGTACTTTGACGGATCATTCCAGTTATCCATTGGCTTGCCTATGGGCCAAAAATACTGAGGATGCACTTTTATTTGCTTACCTGAGCTTGTATTGTAAATTACATAAGTACCAAACATTGACTTACGCTGGTTTTGGTCAGGCAAAATTGCCAGCAGGTAAAAAGCATAGCCAAATTCCTCAAATTCTGCCCTTGCCGGCGTATCTTCAGTTATTGCTCTGGCACCGGCTTGCGCAAGACAAGGCATTACTGCAAGATCCATTTTAATGCCTTTGCGCAATGCTAATAAGTTATTTTCAAAGTCCTCAATTGATTTTTGAGACTGTCCCATATAATTTTCCATGCAAAATCCGTCAAGCGGACGCGGTTTTTCGGGTGTCGACAATAATAACATACCCATCATCAGATCGTTATCAGTGTCGAGCAGATCGTAACTGTGAAGGTTGTTAGCTATAATAACAGGATAAGAACTGGTTTCACTTTTCACATAATCCTGAATAAATTTTATTTTTTGCTCCTGTCCGTCACGAAATGCAGGTCTGGGGAATTCAACAGGGCCATCATTATTTTTAAGAATATTCTTCCAATCCCATGGTCGGCAAGGATTTCCAAAACAATCTGAAAGATTGAAATCGCCCGTATTAAATGTATCCAGCCACGCTCCATCATAGCCATTATTAATCTTCTGAAGAACTAGTTTTGCAATAATCAGATTACCCCCATCAGAAAATGGATCATAACAATAGCGGAGCAAGGATTTGGAACCGTTAGGAAAATTACCAGAAGAGCCGCCCTCCTGCCTTTTTTGTCCTACATAAACAGGACTGAAAATCAATCCGTTCCGTGAATGACTTGCTCTTTTTGTACCTGCATAACCCCGTTCGACAGTAATCATACCTGTTTCGGAATCGAATGAATTTACACGCATTAATTCACCTTCCATCCCAATCCAGAATACATAATCCATAGCAGAGCTTGATACAGCATCGCTTGTTGAGCTGGCTAAAATTTTCATAGGCTCTTCATTTACCTTTCTAAGCCTTAAAAGTGTATCCTTTGCAGAAATATCAGAATCAAGGATGGCTGCCAGTGTCATACATATTGCCCGCTTATCATTTTCAGCTATGCGCATCTCCTCCTCATTTGGTCTTGAATACGTGCTATTTATATAATTCACCAGAATAAGAGATGGATTTCTGGATTTTAAGCTTGCAATCTGACTCTCAAAATCACCATGAGCCAGGCTGATTGTATTTGCAAATAAATTCAACTCCGCATCTGACATTTCCGGGAGTTTACCTGCGCAAATGGAATAAATCCTGTAAGCCGGTTGATCTAATTTTTTAAGATTATCTGACGGCAATTGTATATCCTGGGAATAGGTCAAAGTAGTAAATATCATGAACCCTGTCATGAAAAAGAAGTGTCTTATTGATCGCATTATAAATATTTTTAGGTTAGTCATTATTAGTGTTTATGCATTTATAGATGAAAAATAAAACTACGACTCTCTGTTCATAGAAAGGTTAGCTTTTATGTCATAATGGGTCTAGATATTGGCCATTATGAATTGCTTTAATTATTTTTTAATAATTTTCCATAATTGTTTGACAAAGCAGGCTCTGTTTGCAATATTGGGGGTGGCTCAAGTTGCGGTTTAATTGTTCCGCAAGCTGGTTACTGGTTAATGGTTGCTGAAGGTTCCTGAGCTAGTAGAAAGGTTACTTATGGCAAGTTGCCCACTGCTCACTACCTACTGCTTTATAAAAGTACCAATTATGAAAACAAACACATAACACAGAAACACAAATCATTCAAAAAGTTAACTCCCCAAATATTCATAGTACCTAAATGGAATATTTATTGCCATTTGATTAACTATTTGAATTTATCTTTACCTTTCAAATCAGAATTGAAACCTATATTTATTCTTTGATGCAACGATTAAACTATATTTATTTAATAATCATTTTCGGGTACTTATTCTTTTCGGGTTGTACAAAAGATATTGAAGATCTCGAAAAATACAACAGACCCAATTGGTTGGAGGGTGATTTATTCACTCAAATATCGACTGACAGTTCCTTGTCGATTTTCCGGCAGTGCATGGAACTAACCAAACTTGACTCCAGCGTAGGAATAACCGGGAGTTATACAATTTTTGCACCTAACAATGCCGCTTTCCAACAGTATTTTGTAAAACATCCTGAATACAACTATCAGGTGCAGAATATTCCTGAGAAAGAACTGAAGTACCTTACACAAATGCACATTGTAGAAGATGCATGGACCATCAATCAGCTCCAAAGTATTACCATAACAGGATGGATAGATCCGAAAGAAAAAAATCCGGGTCGGTTGGTTTACAAACATAAAACCATCTGTAAATATCCAAATCAAAAATATTGGATTAAAAACAATAACGGTAATATTACCATAACAGATTCTGCTAATGCCAATTCATATCGTATAGTTTATCCACCGTCACCAAAATTTGTTCCGATCTTCTTCCCAGGGTATTTTGCAGAAAATAATTTATCAGAAGATGATTACGAATTTTACTTCGATCGTCCCTACAGCAATTCAAGCATATATTATGCCGGAGCTCAAATAATAAGCTCAGAAATATTTGCTGAAAACGGACTCATTTATAAAATAGACGAGGTAGTAGAACCCATTCTAAATGCACATCAGATTCTGGAAAAAAATGACAATTTTAAATATATCAGGGAATTATTATGGTTATTTCCTGAATTTGAAATTGATGAGGATGCAACGAGGTCTCAGCCTGAGGCCGTGCAAGGTTTGGACTATGAAGATTTATACAAGCTTAGCTATCCGGATTTAAACACTGCTTTTAGTGTTCATAATGAATTATTGTATGATTCAGAACAAACCACTCATGTAATTAACGCTGGTTTTGTAGCACCAAACGATGTAGCCTTTGAAGCTTTTCTTGACAATGTTGTAACCAACAGAAGTGGATTTCCACATTATACGGGCTGGAGTGCAGTACCGCGGGAATTAAAGCGCATAATTGTAAGGAATCATTTGTTTTTTTCGCCTATTTACCCAAGCAATGCAAATGGTGTACGCAGCTTCGAACAAGATGAGATAGAGGTGGGTGAAGGATTGGTAGAGAACAAGTATTACTCAAGCAATTCCACTTTCCTTGAAACAAATGAGGTTTTAGTTCCCAAAGCTTTTTCCAGTGTTTCCGGAGCTGTTTATTTAAGACCGGCTTATAGTTGGTTTATGTATGCATTAGAAGAAAGTGGGATGGTAAATCGGCTTAAGGATGCAGAGATTGAATATTCATTTTTTGCTATTTCTGATCAAATATTAAGTGAAGATTCTTCTCTATATTTCACATGGACTAATAGAGATTTAAATACATACAAGCTAAGAGCCTTCAGCAGATCAAGTTATGTATGGCAGGATATGAAGGGTAAAGTTTTGAGAAAACGACTCATGAATCAAATAGGAATTTCTGTACCAAATGGAAGCGCAAATAAAGAATTCATCGAAAACCTGGCCGGCAACTATATTATATACAGCAACTCTACTAATGAGGTAAGGGGTGGATCGCTTTCTAAATTTGGTTATAATGGCGATTCAACCATTACCACAAAAGCCTATCCCCTGGAAGAAATTGCTTATAATGGCATAACTTATCAGGTAAATGGATGGATGATTCCTTCAAAAACCACATTATTAACAGCGATGACTAATTCCTTACAAAAGGTAAAAAGAAAAAAATTTATGGACCTGTTAACAAAAGCAAAGCTTTATGATCCTGCAAACAAAACCTTCAGCTTTTTAACGGATGGTACAAATTACACCATATTTATTCCATCAGAACAAGCCTTAACTGATTATGGTGCTGACACTCTTTCGACTGAGGATTTACAGCAGTTCTTAAAACTCCATTTTATAAGAGGAAGTAAAATATTCACTGATGGTAAAATGCCTTCAGGAAATTATTCTACACATAGAATTGATGAATCATCAACAAACCTTGTTATAAATTATTCGAGCCTGTACATAGAAACAGGGGCAGATGTGATTAGAATATATGATTTTGATAGCATATTACTAGGTGAGATTTTGGAAAATGTGGAAAATACCAACTTTATGGTATCCATTGACCCAGATGCGACTTCAGATTCAGATTATGATTTTTATACAACAACAGTGATTCATGATATAGATTTTGTTATTCATAAATAATAATATACTTGTGGCTATACAATATAAACAACTTTACCGATCTGTTATACTGCTGCTGATACTGCTAATATCAGGCATTGTCCTGGTGCCGGTATCCTTGCATGCTCAGAAAACAATCATCCGTGGAAATGTACAAGATGCAATTACAAAAGAAGTTTTAATAGGAGCAAATGTTGTTGAATATGACAAAGATCAAAGAATAATTACAGGTACAATAACCGATGTTAATGGTAATTTTAACCTGGCAGTTGCCTCCACAGAAAATATTTTAGTGGTAGGTTACATTGGGTACAAAGCCAAAGAAATCAAGCTTACGGGTATGGAGTTCATTCAGGTTCTACTTGAAACAGAATCAATAGAGGTTGAAGAAGTAGTTATAGTTCGAAGTTATAATGTGGACAACTTAACCGGTATTTCAGAAAGAAATCAAGCAGGTTCCCGCGTTAAGGTAGAGATGATTGATACTAAAGATATTGGTTCTATTTCTGCAGGGGATGCATTGCAAGGACAGGTATCCGGTTTAGACATAACTTCATCTGGTAGCCCGGGAGCGGGCGCGCAAATTGTTATTCGTGGTTTGGGCTCGCTGGGTGATTCGAGACCTCTTATTGTGATTGATGGAATAGCAATGGATCTAAAAGGAAGTAATGATTTCGATTTCGGTTCTGCTGACCAGGAAGATATTGGTGATTTAGTTAATATAGCACCACAGGATATAAAGTCAATTGAAGTATTGAAAGATGCTGCCACAACCGCTGTTTGGGGTTCAAAAGGCGCTGATGGTGTACTTTTAATAGAAACTTTTAAAGGAAAAAGAGGAGGTACCAAATTCGATTATCAAGGCAAATATTCTGTTGATATTGAACCATCACCTATTCCTATGTTGAACGGAGATGAATACCAGACCTTACAATCTGAACAATACCACAATGCATATGGAATATATACGAAACCTGACGAAATTTCTAATAATGAGACTTTTAAGGATTATAACAATTACAATAAGAATACTAATTGGCTTGATGAAATTTCACGTCTTGGCCTCACCAACGATCAATACTTCAGTGCATCCGGAGGGGGTAGTAAAACGCGCTATTTTGCTTCTGTTAATTACGTAGATCAAAAGGGAACCGTAGAAAATACAGCCTTAAAAAGGTTATCAACAAGAGTGAATCTTGATTATGATATATCAAAAAAGATTAAGTTTTCTGTTCAATTCAGTTATACGAATGCTAACAAAGAGGATAATTACACATTTAAGGGCAATACAGATGCTAATACAGGGAGTGATTTAAAAACTGTGCGTGCAATGGCTTTTGTCAAGGCTCCGAATATGAGCATCTACGAATATGATGAATTGAACCAAAAAACCGGTGAATATTTTACTCCAATAGTGAGCTACCAAGGCGAAGGAACTACTTATTTTAACCCAAAAGCTATTACCGACTTAAGTCGAAACGACGCTTTGGAAAACGATGTTTCTAACAGCTATATTTTGGATTTAACAATTTTGCCCTGGCTTAAGTTTAGGGAAACCGTTTCATTCCAGTACGCAAACCAAAAAAAGATTTCATTTTTGCCTTATAATGCAATGGGTGCCGATTGGCTGAATGAAATTAACAACGATGCTTCAGAATCGAATTCTTCGTCTACTAAGATCGCTACAAGGACTCAATTATTTATAATACCTAAATTGGGTAAAAACCACAGTTTTACAGGAGTTGTAATGGCAGAGACCGATCAAAGATCCAGGGAATCCATTGGTTTAAGCACGTATCTTAGTCCAAGTGCCAGAATAATTGATCCTGCTTCAAATGGTATAATAAACAAAATTCTATCAGGATCGAGCGAAGAACGATCGCTAGGATTATTCTTTAGTTCAAATTACGTTTTTATGAACCGCTATATAGCAACTTTTAATGTTCGGACTGACGGTAGTTCTAAATTTGGCTCAAACAACAGATGGGGTACTTTCCCCAGTATAGGAACAGCCTGGATCTTTTCTGAGGAAAGCTTTCTAAAAAATCCGGTTATTAGTACAGGTAAACTCAGAGCAAGCTATGGTTTGACTGGAAAAGATGCAGGAAATGTATATGATCGTCATGGAATTTATGAATCAGGTAATCCAAGTCTTTATATCGATAATGCTGTTGTAATTCCTACACAGATTCAGTTAGACAATCTGAGATGGCAAACTGTAGTTCAATCAAACATTGCTCTTGATTTAGGTTTTTTTAAGGATGGACTGACTTTTACTGGAGAATATTACGTTAGAAATACGAAGGATTTATTATGGCCGGGATATGATATTCCAACTACTTCAGGATTTAATAATTTAAAGCGCTACAATGCCGGAGAAATACAAAACAAGGGTTGGGAAATATCCAGTAGTGGTTATCCTTATAGAAATAATAATATTTCGATAAAACTCTATTTTAATATTTCTCACAATACCAATTCATTTCTGAAATTCCCTGATAATTTCAACAATGAAAAAGATATGACCGTGGAAAATGGTCAATACCCGCGAATAGCCATAGAGGGTAATCCGCTTGGCACATTTTACGGTTTTAAATATCTTGGGGTTTATCCATCTACCAGTGATGTAGTTGCATTGGATAAAAATAACGAAACCATTGTTGATGTCAATGGAAATACAATACCAATTTATTACAGCGGTAAGTCCTACGAATTTCAAGGTGGTGACGCAAAGTATAAGGACATGAATTATGATGGGGTAATAGACATTAATGACGTGGTAGCTTTAGGCGATTCTAATCCCGATTTCTTTGGCGGTTTTGGAGGCACTTTTAAGTACAAAGATTTTAGTATGGGCCTTCAATTCGTATATAGAACAGGCTTTCAAATTGTAAATGAGGTGGCTATGAATACAGAAGGAATGCTTAACAAGAACAATCAAAGTAAAGCGGTTCTTCACCGTTGGAGAAAAGAAGGCGATAACTTTGAAAATATGTTGCCAAGAGCCTACTTCGACCATCCGGCAAACAATCTGGGGTCTGATCGTTATGTTGAAGATGGTGATTTTTTAAGGTTAAATAATTTGACGCTACGTTACAGTCTTAATAATAAAATCATTAAAATACTGCCAATTGAATCGTTTGATGTGGCACTCACTATGAGAAAAATATTAACCATTACAAATTATACAGGAGTAGATCCTGAAATTCAGCAAAAGGTAGAAGATGCATTTTGGTTTGGTACAGATAATGCACAATCAGCGCCACCAAAAATGTTTACCTTAAGTATTTCAGTTGGATTTTAATTCAAAGACGATGATAAAAAGAATAGCTATATTTATAATAACAGTATTTATATTTTCAACTTCATGCAACAAAGATGATGGCGGTTGGCTTGAACTAATTCCACCTGATGGATTGGTTCAAGACGAATATTGGAAAACAAAACAGCATGTAGTGTCCACCTTGATGGGAGCATACCAGCAGTTAACCAAGATGGACGAGGAATTATTCCTTTTTGGTGAAATAAGAGGAGGGCTTGTTGCACTGGATAACAATGCGCCCGATAACCTGAGAGAAATAATGCGGGGAGATCTTACTTCGACAAATAAAATATGTGATTGGTCAGGATTCTACAAAACAATAAATTACTGCAACCTCGTATTGCATTATAACCAGGAAGTGTACGAAAATGATACTGTGCTCTATTCAAGATACGAAATGCTTGGAGTAAAATCAGAAGCCCTTTTCCTCCGCAGCTTGTCCTACTTTTACCTGGTCCGTATTTTCAATTCTGTGCCACTGGTTTTAACGCCCACAAACTCAGACAATGTATTTCTATATCCTGAAAAAGAAACGGAAGAAAAAATTTTAAGCACAATTATGGATGACCTTTTAGAGGCAAGAAAGTATGTTTCTGATGATTATGGATCCATTGAGAATAACAGAGGCAGGGCTTCAAAGAGTGCCATTAATGCTTTACTTGCCGATATTGCTTTATGGAATTTTGAATATGGAGATTGCCTGGAATACATCAATGAAATTGAAGAAAATTCCCTATTTACACTTGCGCTGCAAAAAGACTGGTTTACTATTTTTTATGATGGGAACAGGCTGCTTGAAGGTATTTTTGAATTGCAATACAATGTGTCACAGAACAACACTTTATTCGAACAAACCTATACTAAGAATTTTTACCTCGCAAGTGAATTAATTACCGGAAGTATTAATATGTCAGGTTTTCTTGAATCTGATAAAGAAGTCACCAGAAGCGCATCATATAACTCCACTACTCAGAAAATTTGGAAATATTGCGGTTCTTCAAAGAATACGGTGCGTCCCGGTACCAACCAAAAAAGTGCCAATTGGATATTTTATCGCTATGCTGATATTTTACTAATGAAAGCAGAGGCTCTGTCTCAATTAGACAGATACGACGAAGCCATTGAGTATGTTAGCCTGGTTAGAAAAAGAGCAGGAAGATTGCCGGTGGCTGCGCCTCAAAACCCTGATGCTTTTGAAGATTTAATTCTCACTGAGAGAGCAAAGGAATTGGCTTTTGAAGGTAAAAGATGGTTTGACCTTTTACGAATGGGCAGGAGAAATGATTTTAAGAGAAAGAATGATCTAATTAACATTATGACACAGAGTATTCCATCAAACCAACGCCTTTTATATGCTTCTAAGCTTAAAGACCCAATGTCGTGGTACTTCCCGATTAATGAAACTGAGCTTGAAAACAATGTCAATCTAAAACAAAATCCTTATTATGCCAACAAATAACAAAATAAGTGCTAAAGGGTCTTGCTTCGCAAATTGGAAGATACATTCTTTTTTTATCTGTCTGATAAGCTGTGGAAGCTTGTTATTATTATTTGCCTGTGAAAAACCGATTGATGAAGAGGATAGAATTAGTAATAGTAAAACAATTTCCGAGTATATCGAAGAAAACGCTACGGCACCTATTCCTAAATATTCAAAATCTTGGGAACTACTAAAAGAATGCAATTTAGATAATACTCTTCGGGCTTATAATCGTTGGAGTGTTGACGGCTATACTTTTTTTATGCCAACAGATGAGGCTTTTGAAAGGTATATAGAAAATCATCCTGTGTATAATAGTTTTGATGATATGTTGGCAGATAAAGCCTTCATTAATGTATTAATGAGGTATCACCTTTTAAATGGACTAATCGCTTCCGGAAATTTTCCTTTAGGAGCCTTGCCCGACACAACCACTACCGGCGATTATTTAACCATTGGTTTTTTGGAAACAACCGATTCTATAATTTATCTGGTGAATAACGATGCACCCATTATAAAAGCTGACATTGAACTCAGCAATGGATACATTCACGTTATCGATAAAGTTTTGGAGCCCGTTTATAATAGCAGTTATGATTGGCTTATATTAAACAAGGGCTTTACAATTTTCACTGAAGCTCTCGAAATTACCGGACTTAAGGATACATTAAATACATCAATAATGAGACATACCATTTTGGCTGTGCCTGATTCAATTTATGCAAAGTATGAAATCTTTTCTATTCAGGATTTGATTTCGTATTATCAAACATCTTCCATTGAAGTTGACAAAATTGAAAGTGAATTTTATCAGAATATGGCCTTTCATATTTTGGAAACAGAATTATATCTAGACAATCTGAAAACTGGAAATTACAATACCTATTCTAATTTTCCAATAAGTATTGTTTCCGATTTGGAATTAAAGCTCAATTCTGGTACAGACACATTAGACATTATTATTAGCGGCCAGGACACCACCATCATTAACTACGTTCGAATTATGATGGAAAGCAGTAACATCAGTACCATAAATGGCTCGATTCATTTAATACGTGATTTGCTTCATGCCAAGAATCCAGGCAGAACAACAAGAACTTTTGAATTCCTTGAAGATGTTTATATTGCTGGTCTTGGTATAATTCCGGATGAATATATAATCAATAAAGATTATACTAATTTAATTAGCTGGACAGGAGTTGATGAAATCAGATACGTTAAATCCGGTTCCAGCATCAGTGCACAAAGTAATGACTATCTGTCAGTTTCGGGCAACTTCACCATCTCCTATACAATACCTAAACTTTTACCCGGTAACTTCAGAGTGTCAATTAAAGCGGATGTTAGCAGTTCAAATAATGCGACGGTACAGGTATACATTGATGGAGTAAGGGTGGGTAACAGTTTGGACCTCACCGTTAAAAACAGAGATACCGACACCTTCGAAGTAAAATTTGCCGGAAATATTAATTTCTTAGAATACAAAACTCATGTAGTAGAGATTAAATCAATAGCATCAGGATCATTTTTATGGGACTTCATTAGATTTGAACCTTATTAAAGAAAGTAACAAAGATCTGTAATAGAAACATTATGAAACAATAATAAATTTTATGAATCCAAGTCTGAAAACATATAATAGGAAACAGAGTATTAAACGAATATTCTCAAGCTTATTTCAAGTTTTAGGAATTATTCTGTTTCTTTCAACAACAGCTTGTGATAAAGATTTTGACAAGCATTTTACCCCTGTCGATAAAACTATAGAAGGTAATATTTGGGATGGTCTTTTGCAAAATGGAGATTATTCTACATTTGTGGAATATATTGAAACATTTGGTTTAGATTCAATAATTATAAATGGAGAGAATACTTTGTTTATACCGAATAATCAAGCTTTTGCAAATTTAGCCGATTCCATTGAAATAACTGAACGAGTTATTAAGCATTTAATCTCGCCTGCTGTTTTTAGTTTCCGGAATGTACAAAATTATAGTAAGCTGCTAACATTGGCAGGTAAATATGCATTCATTGAGAAAAAAGACCTTGTTGAGTATTTTGACGAAGTAGTTATATTCTACTCCAGTAAACTTTTCATCAATGGACGTTACTACGAGACAAATGAAGTACCATTAGCAAAACAAAGTATTGAGGAATATATAGAAAATAACCTTTCTGGTCTGTATCAGTTTATAAATATGCTGGAATACGATTCACTGGACAAGGCAAACAGTACACCCATTGATTTTGACGAGAAAGGTAATACTATTTATGACTCTGTATTTATAAAAGTTGACGTTTTTAATAACAGCTATTTCCCTGTGGATGAAGAATCGCGTAGCAATTTTGCCACTTTCGTATTGTTCTCCAAACAACAGTATTTTGATGCTCTGGACGAAATGGCTGCAAATCTGGGCGGCAGCATTCAATCGCACGAAGACATTCCCCTAAGCTGGCTTCAGTCAGTTTTATACCCCGATATTATAAACAACGGTTGTTTTAAAGGAATGCTAAACCCTGAAAATTTTAATGAAACTCCTTTACTAAACATTAATGGGGAGAAAGTAACAATTGATGTTAATAATATTGATTATTTAAATCCGATAATTTGCAGTAATGGTATAATATACAACTATCTACAATATGGAGTTGCCAGTTCATTGTACACAGGTGATTTAATTACACAAGGAGAATCCTTAGTAGACAGTTTGGGCGTTGAATCATACACATGGAAAGAAGACATCGTTGTTTCAAATGTTAGTTTCTTACCCTTAAAAAAAATCTCAACTCAGGCTTCTGAAAATGCCTATTTGAGCGTTTCCTTTGGAAACAATTATACTGGCGAATACAGCATGGAATATACCGTTTCTAATGTTTTTCCCAGAAGATACCGAATGGTATGGAGGGCAAATTACCGACCCTCAGGTTTATACGGGATATACATTAACAATGAAAAAATTACTGAGTTCGACACGTTCACCTTAAGAGATACCCGGCTAAGTAAAATTGGTGAGAGATGGGAAGTTAGTACAGAAGGATTTAATAGCGTTGATTTTTGGATTGAAAATATCACTGAATACGGTGATGTAAAAATAAGATTTGAATATTTAGGTAAAGGAAAAGGACGAGAAAATGGTCTTAGTATTGACTATGTTACTTTGATTCCATCACCCTTATAAGGAAACGATAAATAGTTTTTAAAAGATGAAAATAAATAAAATAAAATCCTTCCTTTTTTTGATAGCTTGCTTTTTGAGCATAGGACTGCATGCGCAAAATAGCTATCAGGTAACTGGAATTATAATTGGCACAAACAACAAGGGTGTTGCAGATATTTCTGTTTCGGTAAGAGGGGAATCAACTCAACCTGTCTATACTGACAGTCTTGGAAATTTCGAAATTAGTGTCCCCCATAAAAATGCAACTCTATTGATTTCACCTTCTTTTGATTACAAACCACAAGTATATTTTCTCTCTGGCAAAACTTCTATTAAAATAAAGCTAACCCCAATCGAATACTTTGGGAATCAAGATGAGGTGAATAATTTCTTTGGTTTTTCTAAAAAAATGAATACGGTTTCAGCCAATTCGCAGTTAGATTTGAATAAACAAACTTACCTAAACCAATTAACGATAGATAACCAAATTAATGGAAGTGTCCCCGGCGTTTTAGGGATAAAACAGTCAGGTTCACCCGAAAGTGGTTCGACACTTTTTTTGAGAGGTTATCAAACCTTGAATGCAAATACGCAACCCTTGTACATTATTGATGGCCTCCCACTGGAATCGCAGGGCATTGTGGAATCGTTTGTTGACGGCTATAATTTCAATCCCTTATCTAGTATCAATCCCTCTGATATTACAAATATCACAATAATAAAAGACAATAGCGGCTCTCCTGTTTATGGTGTAAGAGCAGCAAATGGAATTGTTCTAATTGAAACACTTAAACCAAATCAGGTAGAAACCCTAATTGATTTTAGTTATAAAACCGGTAAAACTTCAAGTCCAAGAATCAGCCCTCAACTTAAAAGTACGCAGTACAGGACTTTGGCAAAAGAAATCCTAATGACTGCGCCGCTTTATGAAGAAGATCATCCAATCGTTTATCCTGGATTATTTAAATCGAGTAATGATGTCAATTACTTCGAGTATAACAATGAAACGAATTGGCAGGAAGTTATTTTTAGGGATGCAATTATGAATGATTTATACTTCAGAATTTTAGGTGGAGATGAAATCGCTAAATATGGCTTATCTATCGGATTTCAGAAAAATGAAGGTGTGATAAAATCATCAGATTTTGAAAGATTCAGCGTACGTTTTGTTGGAAGCTTTGATATGCTAAAGTGGTTAAACCTAAGTATCAATTCAAATCTGTCCAGTACTAATTCCAGTTTGATGGAATCGGCCAGAGTTAGTCAAACAAGCCCTGTATATACTGCACTTCTTAAAAACCCCCTGCAATCACCCTATCAATACGATAAAGTTGGAAATCTATTAAAAACAAATACTAACTATGTTGATGAACTGGGAATAAGCAATCCTTATGCAATTATTGCTGGTAAAGACAATAGTGGTTTTTTTGCTAACAATAAAGGTTACAGGTTTCTTACTTCGTTTCGAATAAAAGGCGATATCACTGATAACTTGAAGATTAACAGCAACTTAGGGGTTAATTTTAATTCATTGACCGAGAAGATGTTTATGCCAAATTTAGGCATGGAATTGTATTATGATAATGAGGCATGGAATGTTTCAAAAGCCTATTCTAATTATTTTTATTCTTTAACAAATGATAATTATTTGAGTTATACAACCAGTTTAAATGATTTTCACAAGATAAACGTAAATCTGGGGTTTAGAACCAATACCAACAAATATCAGGCCGACTGGGGTATTGGAAAGAATTCAGATGAAAGTGACCAATATACTCAACTTAATGATGGTGACGCAATACTCAATGAACTTGGAGGAACTAACGCAAACTGGAACAGTCTTGCCATTTATAGCAATTTGGCATACTCATTCCTGGACAAATACTTTTTAAATTTTGATATAACAACAGAACATTCAACCCGTGTTGGGGAAAATGCTGAGGATTTGTTTTTTATCAAGAATGTACCCTATGGACTTTTTTATGGAGTAGGGTTTGCCTGGAGAATTTCAGAAGAGGCGATATTAAAAGATGAGTATTGGCTGGACGACTTAAAACTACGATTTAGTTATGGTAAATCCGGCAACGAAGCTATTGATAATGTAAGTGCTTATAATTATTACAAAGTTACACATTATAGAAATGCAACAGGCTTAATTCCGGGTCCTCGTGTTGATGAAACATTTACTTATGAAGATGTATATAAGATGAATACGGGTGTTGATTTTACCACCTGGGGGAATAGATTAAACCTTACCATCGATTACTATAATAATCGTACTGAGAATTTAGTGATCTATAATAATATGCCATTTTATTATGGATTTGAAAAGGCTCATGAAAACGATGGGACTGTGCTTAACAGTGGTTTGGAGCTGGACCTGTTATCTCATTTGGTAGAAAAGAAAAAGTTCTCCTTTTCCTTTGGAGCTAATATTTCCACGAATAACAACAAGATTAGTCAGTTGAAGGAGACCATATACTCTTCATTTTTAGGCGGAGAATTCATTTCAAAAGAAAATGAAAAACTGATTAACTTTTTTGGTTTAAACTACGAAGGTGTTTTTTCAAGCGAAAGCGAAGCTGAAACTGCAAATCTTTATAATGACAAGGGCTTAAAATTTGAAGCAGGTGATGCTAAATTTGAAGACTTATCAGGACCAGATGGAATACCCGACCATGTAATTGATGATTATGACAAACAGATAATAGGCTCCCCTATACCTGACTTTTTTGGCGGAATAAACATGCATTTCCGTTATGACAACTGGCAACTTAATATCGGTATTTATGGGGTTTATGGAAATAAGGCCTACAATTATGTAAGGAATATCAACGAAAGTATGACCGGCATTCACAATCAAAGTACAGCCGTTTTGAACAGATGGCAATACGAAGAACAAGAAACTGATGTTCCCAGAGCCGTTTGGAATGATCCGCTTGGTAATGCTGACTTTTCATCACGCTGGATTGAAGATGCCTCCTACCTTCGCTTAAAGGATCTAACACTTAGTTACCATCTCCCATCAAAATTCTTATCGATTAAAAATGCGGAGTTTTTTGTGAGTGGAATTAATTTATTGACCTTTTCAAAATATTTGGGTTACGACCCTGAGTTTGCATTCTCATATAAAACTACTGAACAAGGTATTGATTATGGCTTAGCACCACAATCAAGAACAGTATTAGTCGGTGTCAAATTAGGATTATAAAATGAAGAATTTCAAATTAAATATAAAAGCATTGCGGCCCATAGAGAGCAAAAAGATAAGAAATACTGTGAAAGTAATAATGTTTCTTTTATCAGGTATTTTTTTATTTTCCTGCGAGTCTTTTTTCGATCCTTCTCAGGAACTCATAATTAAGGAAAATGATTTTCCAAAAGACTGGCATGAATACAGAGCCGCAGAACTAGGCTTGTATGCCTTGCAGCAAAAGCTGGTTGATCAAATTGTAATACTTGGAGAACTACGCGCTGATTTGGTGGAGGTAACTGAATATGCTGACAATGATCTGTTGGAAATATACAATTATAGCTATTCAAAAGGCAACAAATACACCTCACCTTATAATTTCTATCAATTAATTGCGGCATGCAACAATCTGGCAAGGAAGATAGAAGTTAATTATCCTCAAGTACTTATACAGAGAGAAAGTGGTTTTGATAATTACGACAGATTATACGGAGAAGTTTTGTGTATGAGGGCCTGGACCTATTTTAATGCGGTAAAAATCTACGGTGAAATACCCTATATCTGGCCATCCTTAACTTCATTTTCTGAAATAGAAGAATATATTTCAACCCCAAAAACTTTCTATGATGTCCATGATATAATATATGGTCAGGACGGAGTTAATAACGATACCATTAGCATTGATACTTTAACTCTTGATAGAGCTTACCTTGATATGGGTGCTGTTATTGACACATTTACCAGAGAATTAACTCAGAAGGTTAATGTGGTAGGAGTTGAACACTTCATTACGAATGATGATATAAGCTGGTATGTAACCGTCTGGAATATTGACGCATACCATTGTCTGTTGGGAGAGATGTATTTGTACGATCTAAATCTCGGTGAAGCAGAAAGATACTTTTATAAAATTCTATACCAACCGGTTCCACAAGGAAATAGTGGAAATATCAAGTATGGCCTTGATGGCAGGTTTGCAAATGAAAGTTGGGTTACTATTTTAACAGGTCTCGACGAATATGAGCATATTTTTACCTTAGAATTTAACAAAGCAAATCAACAACAAAACAGTTTACAAAAGCTTTTCTCGTCTGTGCCTCCGAATTTATATATGCTAAAACCAAGTAAAGTTGCCATAGATAAATGGGAAACCATTTGGAAAAGTGCACAAATTATAAGGGACGACCTAAACCCTACTACTACATACGTTGAAGACCCCGGTGTTCCCGGGGATATGTTCAGAGGAAACCTCTCATCCTATGCATATTACCGCAATGGAGAATACCTAAAGGACATAGATGTTGCGCAAATGCTTGAATACAAAAGGATAGGGAATTTTAGAGATGCTGATAATTTTATGGCCGATATCGATACCGTGGTATATAAATATACTATAGGTAAGGATACATATGATCATGATGCAAATTTTTCTATATATAAAGCTGCCGGAATTCACCTTTACATGTCCGAGATATACGCATATTGGCTTGCCGATGGAAATAACCTTTCTTTGATTAGAAGCACCAATATATTGAATACGGGAACTTACCGTAGTATAGGATCACTGCGGGGTGTTAGAGGGCGCGTGGGGTTTGGGAGTGGAAGTGCTGCCATTAGAGTTGATTTAAATGTTATTTATGAACATGATCCGATTACCAACGAAATTATTGACTATGTGGATTACAAGAACAATCTTGCAGACAAACAAGAGTATTTAATTAATCAGATCATTGAAGAAAGAGCCAGAGAGCTGGCATTTGAAGGAAACAGGTTTTACGATTTAATGCGTGTAGCGAAACAACTGGGAAAAAATTCCTACCTGGCTGATAAAGTAGCAGCTAAATTTTCAGGAGACAAAGCGGAACAGGTATGGCAGTTTCTGATGAACGAGGAGAATTGGTATATTCCGTTGGATTAATACTGTATAGTTTTTAGATTTAATTGCGACCGAGGCAATCTCGTCTCGCCCACAGCAAGGTGTTATTGCTTAACAATCAGCACTTTTCCGCCTCCGGGCTAAGCTGATTTTGGTAAATTTTATTGAAAAAACACTCCTGCCTCCGTAGGAGGTAAATATCGATAAGAATATGTACAGCATATTCGTAAGCACCCCGTAGGGCGTGCAATAATGAATTTAAACCTCGGTATCTAACTACTTTATCTATTCAGGTAAAATTATTTTGTTTAATATGATTAATATTTGCCATCTACGATGGCAAAAGGACTTATTTCTATCGAAAGTGATATCGATATTTGCGTGCTACGAACGCAGGACGGCTATTTCCGGTTTGTCGGAGATGCCCCTTGTCCAGGAATCCAATTCATGTAAAAATTTATAAACCCGGATGGGGTTTAACTGAATAAGCCCTCCGGGCTTGGGGATGCTTGTCTGGTCTCCTGCCCGGGTGGTCCCGATTGCTATCGGGACGGGGCTAAAAAAGTGCGTGCTTAGCTGGGCAGGTATTTATCAGTCAGCTTCATATAATATACGAAGGATAAATCGAGAAAATATTCATATATGAAAAAAGAGGCTGTCTCAAGTGTGAGACAGCCTCTTTTTTCATATAACACCACTCACTATCTACTTAACTACAACGAGTTTTTGAGTTGTAATATCTGTTCCGGATTGTATTTTCACGAAATATATTCCTGAACTAAAATTACTCAAATCAACAACATGTCTATCAGTTTCATTGAATGCTTTGTATCTCAATTTTCCTGTTATATCGACAATCGATATTTCCATATTGTTTTGTGTCAACTCAATATTCAACAACTTGTTAGTCGTCGGATTAGGATACATTCTGAATCCTGACTTAGCTTCATCGATACCAATTGGGTTGCCCACAGATACGTCAACAGTTTTAGAGCCTGTTAATTCACCGTCGCTAACAGCTGCCTTAAGTGTGTAACTACCATTCTCGCTAATAGTGAAATCTGTAGTTGCAGCTGAATTAGCTGATATAGTTACTTTGGAAGCGTCTCCGATAAGCACAGACCATTCATACTCAAGCGTTCCATTAGGAAGGCCATCATCATCAACTTGAGCCACAGCAGTAAATGCTACATTTCTAACCACATCAGTTCCACCAGTTAATACGATAGAAACAACAGGTACCTGGTTAACAATTTCACTAGCGAAGTTAAGTCTGTAAATAACCGTTTTTGAAGCATCTTCAGAAACAACCTCTAATACATCATCATAAGCCATGGAGCCATCAGTTCTTACAAAACCAATTCTGTCAAGAATTTTCACGGATGCTCCATCAGCAACTATCAGGTTATTCATGAATGTAGTAACTCTGGATCCATCAGGGATTAAATCGATAAAAAGATTTTCCTGAGATATAGGATAAACATCTGAAATTACATAGGCATCTGATGCCGACCCATTGGGTTTTAATTGATATGCTGCATGATCACCATTTACAGCGGTAACTACAATTGATATTGAACTGTTTGCAACAAGGTCAACATAGTTGCCTTCAACATTCTTCTTTTTCATAGGAACCAGTTCACCTTTAGCATTCACAACAGTTACTATTGACTTTTCTGATTCAGCTTTAACCTCACTCATAATGTGACGTACAGTTTTACCTGCATCAAACCCGCTTACTTTACCATCAGCAATTACTAATGTTGATGTCCCGATGGTAATTAATTTGGTATTTGAATCCTGTGGATTAAGGTCGATAATATATTTGGTCACCGACAATCCGGTTTCAGAAGTAACAATCAATGTATCACCAGCTGAAACGGCATCCGTCAACGCAAGCTCCAATCCACTAGTGTGTGATTTTACAACCAAAACCTGACCTGTGGAGGCTTTTATAAGGTTAGTATAGAATTGTTCAACGGTTTCCGCATTACTAACACCGGTAATGCCAATCGTTTTTTCAAATCCCGGATCCACCAGGTAAACCAATGAACTAACCGTTGATTTAAAGGCTGTAACAGGATTCAGTACATGGCTTCCTACAGATTCGACCATCGCATCCCTTTCTGCGTTAGTAGACGCTTTTTCCCCAAACCATTCCACCTGTCCTTCTGTTCCGGCAGATAAAACATAACTAGGATTTCCCTTGTAAACTTCAGGTCTGCGACTTAAACTCCAATCTCTGCCCCCCGAGACAATAGCAGCGACTTCAGGATCTGCAATTAGATTCATAGCTGTACCATCTTCATATCCCAGCTGATCAACTAAAGTGAAATCATTGAAGTCTTTAATTTCCTTAGTTCCATCAAGTATGGAATCATTTTCTATTCGGAATAAGAAAAAAACAGCATCAACCCCGGGAGGAATTAGTGTTTCGCTATTATCAAAATCAAGCCCCCATTTATTTAAGAAGCCTTTATCAACCATAGGAAACGAGATATCAAACCATTCTTCGGGGATGAAATCAGTACCCAAATATTTCACTAAATCCTGGCCAGCGATTACAAATACGCCACCATTCGCTTCTATCCAGGGATCTGTATTATCGATCTGCAATACCTGACCAAGTTCGCTGTT
Organism: Bacteroidales bacterium; assembly: GCA_021740585.1. GTDB lineage: Bacteria > Bacteroidota > Bacteroidia > Bacteroidales > JAGLSB01. The sequence goes on along the minus strand of JAIOZM010000004.1, from coordinate 49,111 downwards.
ATACGTTATTGTATCATCAGTAAATTTATAACCCGGTACATATCTTGTATATCTTTGTAAGAATGAAACTGGATTCTCAATAACATCTTTTGCGCTTATTCCTGAACCGCTAGCAATAAGGTACCTGCTTAAATCCAATTCTTCGTTACCGGGGTTCGCAATTTCCAGAAAATGTGTACCAACTGCTCTCAGTTTATATTGATATTCTGAAAAGAAAGGATCACCATTAAACTTTTGCACATCATCTTCATTAATAGCAACTTCAAATTGAACGCGGTATGTATTAACTCTGGAATCTGACTCTGACGTGACTGTAAAGACAGAAGTGCGCTCTTCCACGCCTCCCTTAAGAGATATGGCCGGTTTATAATCTACTTTGCAGTTGGCTAAATTAAAGCCTGGTAAATTATCATGATAGGCAACAAGTGCAGGCACTTTTTGGGTTCCCTGTTTCAAAGGAATTATGTAATTGAAGGTTGTACGTGAAAACTTTGGTATGGTATCTGAAGTCCAGCTTAAATCAAAATTCATATCATCCAAAGTGATATCAGGCCAGGTAATCGCAGACAAAAAAGCATCCTCATTCTTGTTTATTTCCTGAACATCAATGTAATACTGCTTTTTTGTAATACCGTCTTCTGCTGTTATTTCAAGAATATCACCGTTCTTCAGGTCAATTCTTTCCACTCCATCAACCCATATTACCTTTTTAGTTCCATTAGGTGCATGTTCCAGATACTTATATAAAGTATCAATCCTTGTAGCAAAGGGAACATTTCCAATGGTGTCGATTACATCGTCTTCTTCGATTACAGAATACCTGCTTCCTCCCCAGGTAGGTACATAAATTCCGGGGCGAAGTATAGTATCAGGGAGAAGCAATGTTTTCAATGGGAAAACCGATGCCATATTAACCGCAGGAGGAGAAACCTGAACGGTTAAACTATCCGTTTTTAAAGTGTTTCCAACAGCCCACAGCACCAATTTATCACCCGATTGCATAATAGTATGTACCGAATCCTCAAAAACACTGCTTTCAACATAATCCCATGCCATTCCTGGTCCAAGGTCTATGTAGTTAATAACATGATAACCTTTTATTATACCCCAGGGTACTGTAATTGTATGCTGTCCCAAATCAACGGTAATACCCGCATCTTTTCCCGATGCAACAATAATGGCATCACCATGATGTCCTACAGTAGTAAATACCAGCATTTCATCTGGAGGAGTCGAAGGTTTCCAATTGCTAGTTAGAGGTATCAATATCCATTCCGAATCACCGGGACCTGTGCCTCTCGATTTATCCCAGTCGCGAAGATTACCCTCTAACACATTGGCTTTTCGAACCAATGTGTGGTTCGCTGTAGCCATCTCAACACCTGCTATTGGCAAGAAAATGTTAAAATTCGGTACTCCATTCGCATCGAGATTGAAATTCACACAATCAATTGAAATTGAATCAGTCTCCGAACGGAAATAATACATTTCAAAACCGTTTTTTGCATTAGTTCTTCTAAAAATTTCTGATTCAGGCCCCAGAGGATAAATGTCTCCTGCTAAAGTATCAGGTGTTTCCAAATGATATAACAAGGTGTCTGCCACTTCATACAATTTAGGCCATTGGTTATCGTTAAATTCCCAGGCATCAGAAATAACATAAGTTTCCCCAGCTTTCAAAATTGTGCCTGATTTAAAACTCAGGCCTGAGTATCCAGGGTAGCTGCTGGAATACAGTTTGAAATCTCCAAGATCCAGATCTACTGTTCCTGTGTTGCACAATTCAGCATAAGATTCCACTCCGTTTCTTAACCGGGTCTCTGATATTATCAAATCCGGAATGGTATCGGACACAGCACCAACAAAGTCGGGCAGGCTCAAAATAAAAACTAAAGCAATAAGTAGTTTTCTTTTCATAATAATAGTTTTAATTTATAATTAGCTATTTTCAAACCAAATAGTTTGCGAACATAAACTTGGAAAAAATAATCATTTAAAATTCGAAAAAGACAAAAACTGAGCTCACAATGGTACAAATTACAACCCATTTTTTTGATCTTTAAAGTGCAGTTATTTTCACTCACTTCCACTAATCCTAAAACATATAACACAAAATTAAACAATAGCTTTTTTAATAAGGTCTCTTTTTATTCCAATATGGTCGCAAATAATGGTTAATGGAACAAATTATTATATTCTTTAGCTATTTTTAATGTCAAATGGCATAGCATAATATTGAGTCTCTTTTTTGAAAGTTAAAGCAATCATTCACTCATTCTACTTTAGTTATTGGATATAAAAAGAATAACATATCAAAAAGGCTGATGTTATGGCTAATGATTAATAAAATAATAAAAATGAAAACAAGTAGAATTGTATTAACACTTTCGGCAGGAATCTTACTTCCCATCTCTTGTAAAAATGCGAATAATAGTCTGAATAAGGAAAGTAATGAACTACCCAACATTGTTGTGATCTATATGGATGATCTGGGCTATGGCGATGTTAGCGCATATGGTGCCAAAGGACTGAAAACCCAGAATATCGATCAACTGGCAAATGGGGGCATCCGTTTTACAAATGGCTATGCAACTTCTGCCACCTGCTCTCCAAGTCGTTATGCATTATTAACCGGAATGTATCCCTGGAGAAATAAGGATGCGAAAATTCTCCCGGGTACCGCTCCATTAATTATTGATACCGCTCAGATAACCATCCCCAAATTATTGAAGTCGAAGGGATATTCAACTTGTGTTATTGGGAAGTGGCATCTTGGTTTAGGGGATGGATATGTCAACTGGAATGAAAAAATCAGTCCGGGCCCCAACGAAGTAGGTTTCGACTATTCATACATACTCGCAGCAACCCAGGACAGAGTTCCAACGGTATATATTGAAAATGGAAATGTAGTGGGTCTGGATCCAGAGGATCCGATTGAAGTAAATTACGATGAAAATTTTGAGGGAGAACCGACCGGCCTGGAGAATCCTGAATTGCTAACCATGAAATGGCACCATGGGCATAACGGTAGTATTGTTAATGGAATTCCCCGGATTGGCTTTATGACAGGTGGTAATTCTGCAAAATGGAATGATACTGTTATGGCTGATCATTTTCTTAAAAAGGCAATTAACTATGTGGAAACCCATAAAGAAAAACCATTTTTCCTTTATTATACTTTTCAACAACCACATGTGCCTCGTACCCCTAATCCAAGATTTGTAGGCACTTCAGGAATGGGCCCCAGAGGAGACGTAATACTTGAGGCCGACTGGTGTATAGGAGAATTTATGAAAACGCTGGAGGATCAGGGATTGTTAGAAAATACACTCATCGTATTCAGTAGTGATAATGGCCCTGTGCTGAACGATGGCTATTATGACGACGCGGTTGAGAAAATTGGAGAGCACGACCCTTCAGGAAATTTGCGAGGAGGTAAGTACAGTTTATATGAAGCCGGCACCAGGGTTCCTTTTATCGTTTATTGGAAAGGGAAAATTGAACCAATGGTTTCCGATGCGCTGGTTTGCCAGGTTGACCTGCTATCATCCATTGCCTCCCTACTGGGAAGTGATGTTCGAACATCAGACAGCCAGGATCTTGTTAATGTTTTATTTGGAAGAAGTACAGAGGGCAGGGAGAATTTAGTTCTTGAAGCGACCAGCCGAACTGCATTTCGCCAGGGCGATTGGCTTATGATCCCACCTTATAAAGGTGTTGAGATAAATACAGATGTAGACATTGAACTTGGAAATTCCCGAGACTACCAGTTATTTAACCTAAAACAGGATGTTGGTCAACAAATGAATCTTGCATCTAAAGAACCTGAAAAACTCAAGCAAATGATTGAAGCTTTTGTGGAGATCCGGGGCCTTGATTATAAAGATACAGAGGAATTAGAGCTGAAGTAAAGGGCTGTATTGCCAGGATTTAGGCTAAGGAGGAGATTTCTTTGGTTGGCTTGTGCCTCGGACTTGCTCGCATTGACGCGGCTTTTCCTTATGGAAATGAATGGTTTTAATGCAAGCCCTCCGGGCTTGGGGGGTATTATTATGTTTTATACCCCGGGTGGGATCGGGGCTAATTTAATGATACCACTCCGTGGTATTTGGGGTACCATCATATTTACTTTGTTAGAGAAGATTTAACCGCGGAGCGGTTATATTGGATTAATCCCGGTCACACCCGGGGTAATATGACCGCCCCGTCACCATCAGCCCCAGGAGGGGGTGAGCTTTAAGAGTTGGAAGTTGGGATTGCAATATCGGGATGGGTTAATCTAATGAAGCTACTCCGTGGTTATTGGCTTACCATCATCATTTACTTTGTTGGAGATTGTTTGGTATCTTTTCACTTTTGTAAATTAACAGAACTAATCTTCCACACCAGTATCTGAATTTTCAAAGGATGAAAACCATTCCTCCCATTTGGCTTTTAATTCATTTGCCTTTGCGGGATTTTCTTCAGCCAGATTATGGATTTCCGTTTTGTCAATTTTTAAATCAAACAACTCCCAATCAGCATTTCCTTTTTTTACAAGTTTCCAGTTATTGTCAACTATCGCACGTCCTTTATTAAACTGGAAATAAAGGGGTTTGTTTCGCTCAAGCTTATCACCGATAAGTGACGCAGAAAAATCAATTCCCGGAAGCTGTGCGATATAATCGGCATATTTTTCGGGTCTGCTGTTTGTTAGTCCCAAAATAGTGGGAGTCATATCTATTAAATGAAGCTTTTCTGAATTTATCTGATGTTTTGACGGGATATTTTCTCCACAATAAACAATCATCGGAGTTCTTATTCCTCCTGCATAACTGTCTGTTTTATAATATCTCAGAGGAGTGTTTGCCACATTAGCCCAGGATTCTCTGATAGCGTCATAGCTATCCACCTCACCTGTTAAGCCTGCTTTATTGTTGGGGAATTTAACTCTTTTGGTCGGGTTTTCAGCACATGCTCCATTATCTGAAAGGAAGAAAATAATTGTATTTTCTAATTCATTGTTGCTTTTTAACTTATCTACCAAGCGTCCGATATTTTGGTCGAGACGGTCTATCATGGCAGCATAAACCTGCATTCTAATAATCTCTTCCTGCTTTTCAGTACTATTTAGTTCATCCCAGCTTTTTAAATAATCAGATTCAGAAAGAGGGCTTGTTTCAGGGTCTAGAATACCCATTTCAATTTGTTTCTGATATCGGGCTTTTCTTACTGCATCGTAGCCATCAAGGTAATAATCTTTGTACTTTTCAACATCCTCATTTTTTGCCTGAAGAGGCCAGTGGGGAGCATTGTATGCCAGGTATAGGAAAAAAGGATGATCTTCGTCTTTATATTCATCCATCCAGGCAATAGCTTTATCGGTAAAAGCATCGGTTGTGTAATAATCATGGTCATCAGGAATGAAAGGTTTTCGCGAGCCTTCGTCATCGAGTATCCATTCATCATTCCCAATATAGGCCGGCATTTTGCCTCCCGGAGCAGGCGCATTACCAGGATTAATATAGTTTAGTGCTCCACCAAGAAAGCCATAAAAACGATCAAAACCCCTGGTTCTTGGATCAAAAGTAGCGTGGTGTTTTCCAGCCCAAAGAGTTGTATAATCATTTTCCTGAAGGATTTCTCCTATTGTGGTAGTATTATCAAAAGCCCTGTTTGTTTGCTGAAAATATACTCCCGTGAGCAAAGATGCTCTGGTTGGATAACACTTTGCCGTGTTGTGCATTTCCGTGTACAAAATGCCTTCATTGGCAAGTTTATCCAGATTTGGGGTGTGGATTTCCGATCCCATACATCCCAGGTCTGAATATCCCAAATCATCAGCGAGAATAAATATTATGTTTGGTTTGCTTGGTGGAGTTGCTCCGCACGCCCCTAAAACTGATGAAATAGTAATGGAAGCTCCTAGTAGACTTATAGAGAAATTTTTCATGTGTATGCTGTCATTTAGTTTGTGAAAATAGCCATTTTAAGAATACAGGTTCAGGATCGCATTTTTCACTTGCATATTGAGTACTGCCATTATCGCTGCCTGTTACCATTTTCAGAGCTACCGGTCCACCATGTTTGTCACCAGCCCAAGTGGTAAACTTCATATTCCCGCCAATCTTCTGCGTATCCGAGAATATTTTCTGATCTTTTTCGTAGGGGCATCTTGGATCCATATCGCCATGGAATATCCAGAATGGGATATCTTTTATAATCGATACATCCACAAAGTCTTCGGTTGTAGCTAGCCCGCTTCCTGCAGATGGCGCTGCCGCGGCAAAATAATCGGGATCTAACTGTGTAAAAATATAGGTTCCGTGACCTCCCATGGAATGACCAAGAATATATATTCGCTTCATGTCAACAGATGGTAATTTTGCTATAATATCTTTAATATTTTGCAAAGCAATAGTATCCCATTGCTTTGTTGTTTGTGGAGCAAGCACATAACATGGATACTCATTACGAATATTTTCCTCAGCAAGATATTGATTCCATTTGCGAAGCTGCCTTATATTATCGGTTCCGGTTCCTCCGGCGCCATGCAAAGAAACTATAATTGGATAGCTTATGTTAGAATCAATATTTATTGGCTTCAAAAGCCTGTATGGCATATCATTATAAACATGAGCCTCATGAAGGTCAACCACCCAATTTTCCACATCCTGAGCATTTATAAGCTGGCCTATAAGGAAAAAAGCTAATAGGAAATATTTGGTGTTTTTCATGGATTTCAATTTTTTGATATCTTCAACAGCGGAAAAAGCTCTGATTCTATTCGGGCTGATTTTGCCAATTCAAGAAACGACTGCTTTAATTCAGGTAGATTTTCAGCCATATTTTTTTCTTCAAATGGATCATCGGCAATATTATAGATCTCAACAGATTGCTGATAAGTTTTTTTATCATAGCTGATGATTGCTTTCATATCGCCTTTGCGGATTGCCTGGCTTTGATTTCTTTCCCAATATAGATATTCATGATCTTTTTGTTCTTCTTGATTTCCGAGCAGTGTGGGTAAAAACGAAATACCATCAATGTTCTCAGGATTATCAGTATTAACCAGCTCAGCCAAAGTTGGTAGCACATCCCAGAAGGCAGATATATGGTTTGAAACAGTTCCAGGTAGAATTTTTCCCTTCCAAACAGCTATCATTGGAGCTTTTATTCCTCCCTCATATACTTCTCCTTTCCGGCCGTGTAGTTTTCCACCGGTTTGAAGGTAACTGTCCTCGTTTGGTCTGAGTGCAGTACCGTTATCACTGGAGAAAATAATCAGGGTATTATCCAGAAGGTCCATCTCTTTCAATTTTGCTATGATTTCGCCCACATGCATGTCGAGGCGTGCGGTCATAGCAGCATACTTAGGAACTGAAAAATCCTCTTCGGCAGCATCTCCTTTAGGCAATCCTGTTTTTATTTTGTAGTATTCCAATAGCTCACCATCTGGCTGATTATAGGGACTATGAGGTAAAGTGGTAGCATAATACAAAAAGAAGGGCTTAGTTTTATTCGTTTCAATAAATTCAAGGGCTTTATTATGAATGACATCGGCAGAATAATCTGTATAAGGCTTTTCTAAATTACCGCTCAGAGTTACCGAATCGACATTCTGACGCATATAAGTTGAAAAGTAATTGTGAGCGTGCCTTTGGCAATTATATCCGTAAAATTGATCAAATCCCTGCTTATTTGGAGACCCTTCTGAAAGGGGGTAGCCCAAACCCCATTTACCAAAGACTCCAGTGGCATAATTCTTCATTTTTAGAATTTCTGCTATGGTAATTTCTTCATCCGGAATCGGTTCATTGCCTTCAAAAGGCAGAGGTCTGTTATCTCTAATCCAACCATGTCCGGAATGTTTCCCGGTTAATAAAGCACATCTTGAAGGTGCACAAATATTTGAGCCGGTGTAATGATTCGTGAACATCATCCCCTCTTTCGCCAATTGATCAATATTTGGTGTTTCAATTACTTCCTGACCGTAACAACCGAGTTCATGATATCCCATGTCATCGGCAAGAATATAGATAATATTAGGTTTTAGGGGCTCAGATTTTTCTTGCGATTTGCAACTGCCTAGCGCCAGAATAGACATTATTGAAATTACACTATTGAGTTTCATCCTTTAGCATTATAAAATTATTTCTCTACTATTCCAGCTCTTAAACATACATTTATATAGGCTGCTGAAGTCCATAATTGCTGACCGGAACCGTCAATAATTCCCGAGGGCAATTGTACCTTTTCATGGAAAGAACCAAATCCGCCCCAGTCTTTATCTCTGTTCTCGGCAAGCTGGGTTCCCATGGTTCGAGCCAGGAGTGCTGCATTGTAGTCGGTAAAATCTTCTTTTAAAGCTATTTCCTTAGCCCAAAGGAAAAAGGTGCTGCAGAAAGGCCAGGATGCCTGATTGTGAGGACCCTGATTGTCGGTAAGAAAGGGGTGAATCAAGGGAATGCCCCGGTCGGTTACCGGATAATCCTGAATCGCTTTTTTTGCCGCTTCCCCCTCCACTATTCCAAAAATAATGGCAAAGGCCGTTCCCAGATTATGCTGATTAATCATCACATTTCCATATCGGACTTTGTAATACGTAAATGTTCCATCCGGAAGCATCAGCTCTTTAAGAATTGCTGTTTTCAAGTCTGCCGCCCGATTATTCCAATATTCAATTTTTTCAACAGATTGACCACTTTTTTCAGCAGCTTCAGCCATCGACAGCATTGCTTTGTAGTATAAACAATTTGTAGATGTTCCTTTCATTAATACACAATCTGCAATGTCCAGACTATCGGGATAACCAGTACTTTCAATATCCTGGAAAGCTGGCTGACATTTGTATAGATTATCTTCTGTATCAAACCATGGGGCATAATAATTTTCAAAATAGTCGGTACCGGTTTCGAAAAGCCATTCCCAGTCGGCAAGTCCCGGATTCTGAGTAAACAGATCCTGTACCGCCCATACCCATACTACATCGTCAGTCCTTCTGGTAATACTATTGGTTCTGAATGCCGCCATCACATCCTTTTCCGATTCTGAAAAGATTTCCCAGGGAGCATTGATCTCTTTAACCACGTGGGGAGCAGACACTTTATAGCCCAAAGCAGATCTTACTTCCCGGGTAATTTCGAGGGAACGTTTCATCTCCTCAGGATATATGGCATTTAGTCCAAGAATGCCTGCAAAAGCAATATCCCGGGTATAAACTCTTTCTGTGTATCGCCTGCCTGCTGCGAAATAAGTACCATAATCATTTGTGACCAGATTTTGTTCCACATCATGCAAGGCAATATTCCACATTTTATTTGTAATGGGAGAGGCGCTGCCAGACAGTCTTGCTTTATTATTTGGACTTTGTACCGGAAGGTCTGCTGTACCAAATGAGCCCAGGGCATCGGACAATGAATCGGCGGTTAATACCAGAGGAGGATTATTGTAATTGAATCTATATTCATCTTCCATACAAGCAGTAAGAGAGACAATAAATAAAAAAATGTAGATTAGTTTTGATTTCATGATAATTTGTTTGTGGATGGTAAAATATATTTCATTAATAAATAATTTGTTTATAATAGTAGCTATTTTCTTGATCCCAAATGTTGATGAAGTATATACCCGCAGGTAAAAATGACACATCTATTTCTGCAGAGCCTACTTCAAGTTCGACCAGTATCAATACTTTTCCGTTGGGATCAAGCACTCGAAGCCATGTTTCAGGAGTATTTGAATTTATAAAAACCAAATCATCAGCAGGATTGGGGAATATTTTGAAATTCCCGGCTTCTTCCAGGTCAATTTTTGAAATTAATTCCAATTGAAAATTGACCGTTGTATCAATTTCAATGTATAAGGAATCTTCTAATGTACGGTATCCGGTTTTCGAAATGGTATAATTGCATATTTTCTTCGCAGGCCGGTTATACAAGAATGCTGTTCCATTATCATCTGTTGTGGTATGGTATTCATTTAAATAGATGTCTACATTCAATAGAGGATTCTGACCTTCAAATACCCGAAAAATAACATTTGCGTGGGTCCTTATCATTTGAATTATAATTGTTGTATCCTCAACATTAATTAAGGAATCGTTAATGGGGAAGTATTTACCCTGATTATCTGAAACGGAGTATACTACGGTTCCAACCGGACCAGGGTTAAATGAGCATTCTCCATTTCCGTCGGTCAATTTTATATTACCTGAATAGGAAATGACGGCTCTGATTACAGGCTCTCCGGATGTTTTGTCCGTTATTCTGTAAGTGATCAGATTTTCTTTAGCTTTAATTAACAGATTTATTGTGGTGTCGCTAATGATTTGGAGAGTAGTTTTCGCTATAGGAATGAACCCCGGGAATTCTGTATAATAAGGGTAAGTTCCATATTCAAGACTTGAAATACTTATTCTTCCGTCAGTATTACTGAAATATATTTCATCGTTAATAACGACCTTGCAATTTTCAATGGCATCTCCTGTATCATTATTCTTAACTGTAAAATTAAGCTCATACCGTTCTATTTCCATGGTATCTATGAATGTTGTGTCAGATGAAACAACCAAGGATTTTTGAATAGGAGTATATCCTGTCCGATTGGCTGAAAAACTGTATTCTCCGGGGTCGACCATATCAATATTTGTAAGACCATTTTCATCGGTGGAACCCAACAGACTATCTAAATTAATATCCACCTTATCAAGAGGAATAATCCCAGCTGCTTTCGAGCCAAATAGTTTGAATTTAACAAGAAAAGCTGAGTCCCTTGTTGTAAAGGACCAGACTTCTCCGGTTATTGTTGTGTCTGACCTTACCTGGTCTACTCTTCAGTAATAGCTATGGTTGAATAAAAGTGTATGCCCAAAATCTGCCGGGTCAACAATATTCACTCGTTCAGAAACACTGGTAACAAAACTGGATGAGTTCGTTCCTGCTTCAGCAACATCAGCAGAGTCGGTACCAAAATACAGATTCGCACTTATTGCAGATTTATCCTTCAGAAAAATTAGTTTTTCCCACAAGGCTACATTAACTTCCTTATCAGCGGGAGTCGGGTAATTGGGTTCTGACACCAATAGCACACGAGTCATGTATTTTTCCATGGGAACCGTGAGCTTCCATCCCTCAGCCGTTTTCTCAATTTGTATATTAACATCGCTGATGATCTCTTTAACTTCTATGCTTGTCAGCCCCAGCTCATCAGCATTGATATGAACAGTAACTTCATCTTCAGGACTCGGACTCCAGAGACTGAAGTAGTATGGTTTTTTACTCCCAAACCTTTCAATCAAGGTGTTACCCTCTTCAACAAATGCGCCTGTAACAGGCTCCCAACGGGCAATCCTCATACTGTCAATAGCCGGGATATATTTATCCCACAATGCCTTGTGCTCTGGATTATAATATTTGCTGTATACCGGATCATATCCAGGATGTTCTTCTGAATAGAAGTATTCTGGCTCAATTGCGGGTACAACACCATATGCGGTGCACTGAGAAAGGGCAATCTTGATCTTTTCCAGCACCGGTTCTTCCTTATGAGCTACAATATTTCCAGAGGAAATACGGTAGGTTTTCCTTCCGAGGAAAATACGCTCAGAATCATACCCGCCATAATCGATCTTATTGAAATTGCCTTCATGCCACCCTGACCATGCCAGTGAAGATGTAAAAAAACGACCGTCAAATTCTAATCCGCCGGCATCCATACCATTTTTTGCCATATTGTACACCTTCATGCCTGCCAATTCGATAGCCAGGTCATTTTGCAGTGCATATTCCCTTATGCCTTTGAAAAACTCATACATCGACATTTTCAGGTGCATACACACCTCTCCCTGTGCATCAAAGGTAAGTGGATGATGTGTGTACTGGAAATGATCTCGTCGGTAGTTTGTGTAGGCGCCCCAGGCACCTACCCTGTCCCAGTGAAAAGCATTTATGTTTCCCTGCCCGGTAATTTCTTTCAGCATATTAAACATATACTCCCCTTTATTAGGTCCGGGGATATCAAATTCAAAATTGAATGGAAGGCCAATTTCTGAAGGGCTCACATTATTGGGAATAAAGTATGCATGTTGGTTTTTCCCTCTTAAAACTGTATTGCGCACAATCTCCCTGTTCATTTCCAGCTCTTGCGCGGAATTATCCTTTCCATGCCATTTGAGTTCTGTCATGCCATCAACATTAGCCCAGAAGTCTTCATCAGAATTTATATCTGTAAAGGTCCCATTACTGTTTCTTATCGCCCCTGAAGGATTTAAATAAGCCATAAACTTGGTCATTCCTTCATCAATTTTTCTCAAAGGCACTTTCTCAAGTTGATTTTCCACCTCACCACTATGGTACCATATGTATGGAATATTAAGGCGCAACATGTGTTCATCTGAAAGGCTGTAGTATTCATCGTACCAGTTATAATATTTGTTAAGAGCCGATCTGAATCCCCAATGGTCGGTTGAGAATATTCTGAATTTAAAGTGAGCGCTGGAAGGATTCGGCGTTAGATTGGATAATCCGAAGGCCCATTCAAGCCTGATCCCGCTTTCGTCTGCAGTTTGTTTGAATATGGCGGGATTTGTAGGAGGAATGGCCATTCCAACACCGCCATCATCACCGCTTGCGGTGGGTATTGGAATCAGGTTGGAAGTCGTTATTTGTCCACTGCCTATCTCAGTGGGATGGGTGAGATTATCACTCCATACCATCCCTTTCGTGTCTACCGGGATGTTGAATCCCAGCCATACCCCTTTGTCATTTTCACCAAGATGAACAATGTCTCCTTCAATCTCAATATAATTTTCCCCCTGGCTTATGCTTGCATTGATACTGATGTTCAGATCAGAGCTTCCTGTGAATACCTGATTTTCAATGGTCCCGGTAAAAAATATGGGTACTGAACCTCCTTTTGGATCTACCAAAAAAAATCCTGAAGGATTCCCATTGTAGAGATTCTTCCCGTGAATACTAAGCTCGTTTATCTGACCATTCTGATTTATAGTTAGTTTGAGTCCGCTATTGTCGGAAAGGAAGAGGTCACCGGTATTTATATCAAATTCATTATTGATATTTGCGTCATTACCCAAGGCATCCCTTTGAGCTGTCATGCTTTTTTTAGGTGCCGGATTGTCTTGTTCTGACAGATCAGCAGATGCCCATGCCAGCATAAGAATGGCAACAGTAATTGCTGCAAACCGAATAGATAATGCTTTTATTTTCATGATAAATTAAATTTTTAAACTCATTCCGTTTTTAAAATATTCGTCGATTTCTTTATAAGGTATTTGCATCCTCAAATTCTGTTGTAAGTGAATGATAATCTTTGTACTATTCTTCTATACCTCCGTATATGGATTCTCCATTTTCATCCACTTTATGAGCCGTTGCAAATCTCCATCTTTCAGGATCGAAGTTTTTGTTCACTACCGGAGTTTTTGCTCCTGTTTCCTTTAACCAGGCATCAAGCATCTTCTCCATTTCATTTGCCTTTTCAGGCATAATTTTAGAAAGGTCGTTCTTTTCTGATAAATCATCTCTGAGATTAAAAAGCTCAATCTTCGGTTGAGGAAATATTTTTTTGAAATCATCCTCTTCCAGGTAGTCGCCATAAAATTTAATAAGCTTATAATCACCCATCCGTATAAAACAGCTTGGTGTTTTATTATAATGCGGAATATAAAGCGGGGTATTCATATAAATTGCTTCCCGCTCAAAACTTCCCTGATCCAGCATCAGGGGCAGCAAGCTTTCCCCGTCAACTATATATTCTTCATTAATCTTACCTTTTCCCAGTTCCATAAATGTCGGGAACATATCGACTATATGAACAGGTTCTGTAACAATTTTCCCGGCCTCTATTCTTCCCGGCCAATACATAACAAGCGGCACGCGCACGCCGCCTTCATACTCCGAGCCCTTGCCTCTTCTGAGTGGTGCACAATCCCAGACTCTATCAAGTCCGCCGTTATCCGACATAAAAATAACCAGTGTTTCACGGGGAAGATTAAGCTCTCGAATTCCCTCCATTAAAACCCCGATACTCTTATCAAGGTAATCGATCATTGCCAGGTAATCTGCCGTGGGTTTGTTCTCAAAACTACCTTGGGAATCAGGGCTTTTCGTATAGCCCTTTTTCACATATTTTTGGATCAGGTCAGCGGGAGCCTCGAGCTTGGTATGGACCGTATTGTGGGCAATATATACAAGGCTTGGTTTGTCCCGGTTGACATCCAGGTAATTGAGAGCCGCATTGGTATAGTTCATCACATTTTTAGGTTCATCCGGTATATTATCTATAACTTTCAATGCATCAAATCCATATTGATCCAGATACTTTTCATTACCCAATAATTTCTTGTTTTCACTTTCATTCAGGTCAACATGCCATTTCCCAATAGTACCCACACTATATCCTGCTGTCCTCATTACTTTTCCAATCGTAATCGATTCGGGTGGAAGTATTCGGGTAGATTCAGGCTGTATCATTCGAGCGAATGGCATTACATGTTTTTCTTTTACAACAGCATTCATATTGGTCCTGGCTGAATACTGTCCTGTCATAAATGTGAATCGTGTAGGTGAACATTGAGGCATGGCATAGGCATCCGTAAATTTTACGCCTTCTTCCGCCAATCGGTCAATATTTGGAGTGTTAACATGACTGTTTCCATAACTGCTTAATCCATTCCAACCAAGATCATCAGCAAGTACAAAAACGATATTGGGTTGTTCCTGGTCTTTCTGAGTTGAAGCATTCATACAGGAAACCCCGAGGAATATTGCTGCAAGAGATAATTTGTTTGAGATTTTCATTAATTATTTATTTTAAGCTTAACTACTTTCCTGAGCTCATCAAAATTGCTTCCATCGTCAATTTTAAGAATCATCGATGTGTGTGTCTGTAGTTTAATAGTAAGAGAACCTTGACTAAGTTGATATTCGGAATCATCAGAAATATTTTGAAGCGTTTTAATGGAAACCGGGAATCCTTCCAGCATGAATTCCTGATCCGCTGTATCCCAGTTAAATAAGGCCAGATATATGCCATCCTCATTTTCTCCCAGCATGATATTGAAAGCATCTCCATTGTCTTTTGCATGATCCCATAGATCGAGGGGAATAAACCGGTCGCATGATTTTAAACTGAAGGCATCTCTGATTAGTTCTTTTCTTTCTTCTCTTAAGGTGATGAGATTATCGCTTGAGATCTTTATCCCCCCAAACAGAGATACATAATCGGTCCACATTTTTGCTTCTTCAAGACTAACATCTCCTCCAAACTTATGCTTGCCCCATGCCCTTTCTGCTTCTTCATCGTCTTTGTTCCGCAAAACAAGATAATCGGCATCATTTTGCACAATGGTTTTATTGAGATAGAAATTACCTCCATTTTGTAAGCATCTGGTTTGATAGAAATCTATTCTGGGAGAAATGTCTCCTCCTGTTCTCAATCCATCAACCAGACCAAAAGTTGGTCCAAAAACTGAAGAACAACCAAGAAAAAAGGCTTCACCAATTCCTTCTCTCATCGCTTTTAGTCCGGCTCTGGTCCTCTCCATACTTGTTATAGAGGGGTCAAATCCTTGAATTTCAGTTAATCCCTCTTTTTCATGGATTTTAAGAACATCGTCCAACAAACCATACCTGATAAAATCGATCTTGAAATACCCGAATCCCCATTCTTCACGGATGGTAGTAAGCACATTTTTCATATAATCTCTCACATCCGGATTGGAATAGTCAAAATATATGTATTCCATAAAGTCTATACCCTTTCCAATTTCCTGGCAAATTGTTTCCCCATTTTGATCCCTAAGGAACCAATCAGGGTGTTCTTTATAAACATTCGCTTTTTTATCAGCTCTGAATCCATCCAGATGAATACCAGCCAGGTAGCCATTAGACTTTATATATTCTGCAATTCCATTCATGCCTTCAGGAAGTTCCTCTTTAACACTTAAATAATCTCCTCTTTGCGTCCACCAGCCACCGTCAATCTGGATCAGGTTTGCATCTAATCCGGAGATTTTCAGCATTTCAACATTTTGCTTTATATCATCAGAATTATAATTCCTGCCATAGTAGTCCCATGTGGACCAGCCTTTGAACTGCTTAATCTCTTTTGTTTTGATATCCTGTACTTCTGCGATCTGTTCTCCATAGGCATAGAGCATATCCTGCCAGTTTGCTCCCTCTTCCAGTACTATCTTTTCAAATGAAATGGTTTCTCCGGGTAAAACAGGTTTATTCTCACCATCTGCCGTGATTATGATTCCTTCTTCTTTGGAAAAAGTAATATATGGCCTGAAAATATTCCAGCTGAGAATTCCTGTTTTTGAGTAGGATTCTTCGTTGTGTTTAATAAGCAGAAAGGCTCCTGAAGATAGTTGTTCATCGTCATAGCCGACATGCTGAATGGGTGTGCGGCCCATATCGTGACCTCCATACAGGAATCTTGATTCTGTATTACTCTCATTTGAAGGTTGTATATTTATTCTAATTTCTTTGATCATTTCGGCTTCTTCACCCTTATTCGTAAACGAGATGGATAAAAGGCCCGAACCATCTTTCATTTCAGAAACCTTAACATCAGTCTGAAGCACACTGGTTCCTGAATTGGAAACCACATCCACCTTTATTTCCTGCTTTGGAGTATTGCAACTGTAAAATACCAATGCAAGAATTGCGACCATCAATAAACTAAACTTTCTTATGTTTCCTGAATTTCTTTTCGGATTTTTCATTGTATTCATTTTTAAGGGTTATGAGCATTCTGAATTATTTAACTATTTCACGGATCCAGATATTTCTGAATTTAACAGGGTTACTATGATCCTGGAGCATGATGGGCGCCGGATCGAAAGGTGCCTTATCTGTTTTTCTCGCTGATTGGTTATGGGCTGTAGGCTGCACCAATTCTGTCCTGTTATGAATCAATACCCCATTATGATTGACGGTGATTATTGCATTTTTAATTCTTGTACCGGAATTATCAAAAACCGGACTGTAATAAACTATATCATAAGTTTGCCATTCTCCCGGAGGAAAGCACATATTTACCTTTGGTGGAGACATTTTATACAGGGCACCACAGTCATTCCACATTCCATCCAGGCCGTAACTGTCAAGGATTTGAATCTCGTAAAAATTCTGAAGAAAGACCCCGCTGTTAGACCTTCCCTGTTCTCGTTTTTCCGGCTGGTAGGGGATACAAAATTCAATATGTAACTCAAGATCTGTAAATTGACGTTTTGTAATAAGATCATTCTTACTCCTTTTGCCATCAATCTTATTCATGCCAGGCAATATCTCCATGGCACCATCCTCTATTTTCCATACGATTTTTTCATCGGGACTATCCGGATGAATCCATTCATTAAAATCTGTACCATTAAATAATACGATGGCATCATCAGGAGGAGTTAATCCAAGACTTGGAGATTTCCTTTGTATGTGTTTCAATCTGAAAGCTCGTTCATCTTGCTTTTCATATTTAATACCTTCAAATGAGTTGGAGCTAATGGAAACTTCCCATTCACCTTGCTTAAATTTTATCCGGCCATCAATTTCAGTGGCTTCAACATCCACATAGGGAACTGCACGTTTATCCCATTCCGGAAGAATCTGTATTCTGTAGTTAGAATTGCCGAGTCCAATAACTCTTGCTACAAGATCTGCATCACCTTTTTGATCGTCAAACATTCCCTGCCAGTCTCCCATAAATGGAGGAATTTCAGAACGTGTTTGCGAGAATGCAGTTAGTGTAAATAAAAAAGCCAGGTGTAATACGAAGAATTTCATACTAGATTATTTAAGCGTGATTTTATTAATTGCAACCATCATCCCGGTAAAAATTCTGGATGAGCAGGATTTTCTTTGACCAGCTTTGTTGCCGCACTATTGCCGGTACATATCATATTCTCAGCATCCCATTTTATAGGTTTGCCACTACGAAGAGCAAGGTTCCCAAGTAGAACGATTTCGGTCAAATTTGCAGAAACATTAAAATTTGAGGATGCCTGAGGAATCTCTCCTTTTACTGCCTGTATGAAATTAAGCCAGTGATTTTCAACCCGTTCCAATTTTGGTTCCGGGAGATTATTTTTTATATCCTCCCACTTTTCTTCAGGTAGCAGAATGGGCTCTTTGCCAAGATGCATTGCCGGAATGTATATCAGACCTTCGTCTCCCACGATAAACTGGCCGTTTTCTGATAAAGCATTAGTATCCTTTGTTGGAAAAGCTGCCGGGATATTAGGTAGAAAAGAAGTATCAAATCCCTCATAGATTTCCTGCTTCCCATCCTTTTTTCTAAAACCATCGTACCATGTCATCTTCAATGGGTTCTTATGTTCAGCCCCCTTAAATTCGTAGGTTACTTTGCTTTGTAAAGGACAATGCAATTTGCTACCTCCCCTGCTAATTGCGCTAATTTTTTCAGGGATTCCAAGATCAAGAGCATAAAACGGAATACCCATCATATGGCAGCCGATGTCTCCCAGAGCACCTGATCCGAATCTCCACCATCCCCGCCAGTTTCCTTCGATATTTGAATGATATTGAGTATCTTGAACAACATTCATCCATAGTTTCCAGTCGAGTCCATCAGGAATCGGTTCAGCTTTTGGCCATTCTTTTCCCGGTATTGCTATCTGACCGGGTGTTAAACGATCGGTCCATTGAATTACTTCACTAACATTACCGATCAGCCCGGCATCGATCCATTCTTTGCATACCCGTATACCATCGTTGGAATAGCTCTGGTTACCCATTTGGGTAATAAGCCCCGCTTCTGCGGCGGCTTGTTTCAGCTTTCTGGCTTCCTCTATGGTATGGGTAAGAGGTTTTTCCACATACACGTGCTTCCCCGCACTTATTGCCCACATAGCAATCGCATAATGAGAATGATCCGGTGTACTGACCACTACAGCATCGATCTGCTGGTGCATTTTATCAAACATTTTTCGATAATCTTTGAAAAATGGTACTTTGGGATATTCTGATCTTATCTGTTGAACGGTGCTGGAGTTTTCTGAAACGTCAGCAAAGGCAACAAAATTTCCAAGTCCTTGAAAACTTTCAATGTTCTTGGAACCCCGGCCTCCAATTCCGATAAAAGCGAGGTTTGGAATATCATTGGCTGACCTGAAGGAATTGCCATAAGCCATATAAGGAAATGCTATTGTGCCAGCAGCAATCCCAATGGATGACTTTATAAAACTTTTTCTGGAAAGAAGTTTATTTTTCATTTGCTATCAATTTTTTACAATTTTAAATATAACTGAATTGTGATCCTGATTCTTAAGCTGGATGAAATAGATACCAGGATCTAGATTACCCGTAAAAACTTCGAGTTTTTCAGAGTTTTCGTTGGTAAAACTTGTTATAAGATTCCCAACAATATTCATAACGTTAATTGTACTTTGCGGTGAAAGTCCTTCAATACTTAAGAGATCGCCAACCGGATTTGGATATAATTTGACAGATTTTATTTCAGAATTTATTCCCAAACTTGGATCATAAAAACTTAAAATATAAACAAGCTCTTTCAAACCATCTTCAGATATTACTTTTACCGAATATCCCTGTGCCAGATTTCCTGAGCTTACAGGGTTTTGGTTTGCATCAAGAATTGTGATGCTTGCCCCTGGTGCTGCTGTAATATTTGCCAGAAAGACGCTAACCGAAGTTTCCATCTCAATGCTGTCAATAATAAATGTTTCCTGATAAATCCTGTATATGTCCGAAGTAATGAAAGCTTCAGTTCCTAATTCATAAAAGCTGATCTGGTACACATTCTTTGTTTCACCATCTCCGGAAGTTATGTGAATCGTATGGTTTTCATCCAGTGATCCTGTGAAAACAGGTGACATACTAATGTCAAGAAGTTCAAGACTTGCATAAGGAGAGGCATTAATATTATCTAAGAGTTCTTCCGCCTGGGTACCAATCAAAACGCTGTCGACCAGAAACGACTCCTGATTGATATAATACTTATCAGATCTTAGAAATGCTTCACTACCCAGGTCTTCACCATTAAAATTAAGCTGGTAGGCTTTTTCTTTTGATCCATCTGCAGATTTAACAATAACATAGTCTTCAGGATCAACAGGACCTTGCAAGTTCTCTATCCCGGCACGATCCATAAGTTTAATGGATGAACCAATATTCGGCTTCAGATTTTTAAACAAGACAGAGACATTCACTGCAGGCGATATCTCTGTTACAATAGACCTTTCCTGATCTACATTATAAACATCCGACCATACATAAGCCTCATTCTCGTTTAAAATATATTGAAGCTGGTAGCTGATTTTTGTAAAATTATCCTCTGCAATTACTTCAAAGAAAATAGAGTCACCGGCCGTTGTTGGCAAATAGGAACCTGAGGAATTTAATGTGAGTAATGGAACCAGATTATTTTCAGCATCAATGACATTGAGTATTGCATTTTCAGGAAGGATGGTGTTATTAAGAATGGAAGAGATACTGATCCCTGAAGGAATGCCGGAAATAGTCCCCTTAGCATCTAAATAATCAATGGTATAACCAGAGCCATCCTTCGCGATAAGAACAGCATCGTCACTTTGTGCTACTGCTGATGTATTAAGTCCATATTTGGTAATATTATTACCATATGATGAAGTTACCGTAAGGGTATCTCCTTCAATAATTATTTCGTCAATTGCTTTTATAGTTCCATCTATCCCCTCCAGAACAATATCCTGATCAATATGAGCTTTAATAATGTTCGCCAGAAATCCTGATAAAGTGGTGTTAAATGGGATACCTTCTATAATTTGCGGGGATTCATGCCCCAGACTAACTTCATAAATAATTGAAGAAATAGTAGAAATATATTCTGTTACAGGATCAAAAGTATGACTTCCAATGTTTTCGCTTAGTGCGAAATGGCTTTCCGGTGCATTCATTCCCAATGCTTCATAATCTTCTTTGCTATAGCAGATCCATTCTGACTCACTCTTATTTGCACCCCAGGAGCCTTCAAGTCCGGGAAGCGTATCGCCCAACCAGAATTCGGGTTTTCTGGTTAAATTCCATTTGTTGTCTTCATCGAGAAGAGCCGCTCCATCAGGGGCCCAGCCGGAGCCGTCAAAGGTTCCAAATACATCAATAAGCTGGAAATCATCGGGATCGGAGATTGCTTTAGTTCCATTTTTAATAGAATCATTGAGAATTTTATAAAGACAAAGAGCACTATTGGTCATCCATCCGTCATTTATTATTGTATTTATCCCAGGAATAAGAAGTTTGACATCGGTTTCAAAATAAAGATCTTTGTTCATTATTATATCACAATCGTCAATATGAATGTTATCAAGCGGGTCTTCCCTTTCAATCATTCCAATAACAAAAGATCCATTCGGTTCAATCTTTGATTCTACGTCAGGATCTGCTACAACTATACCAGGAACAAATGTTGCAGAATCACCTGCCGGATAATCGCAACCGGGAATGTAATACTTATAACGCTTATCAAATGTGAGTGTGTCAGAAATAATCTGGTCCGGAGTTTTGTTATCACCGATGGCAATGAGGTAGTCACTTAGGTCAATGGTATCGGTACCCGGATTTGAGATTTCAATATAATTGTTATTAAACCATTCGCGGTAAACCAATCTTGTAAAAAGCGGTTCAGCCTGAAAAGGCTGGCTACTCAGCGAAACTGAATTTTCAGGTTCAAAGAGTACTTTATAGCTTAATTTTGTTTTTCCGTCTTCTGCCGTAACTGTAAAAGTTGTGGTTCTTTCCTCTGCACTCCCCATCAGGTTTGTTGCTCTCTCAGTTTTTAAGCTGGCATTAATTTCCTGAGTTTTAGCAGTAAGGGCCGGGATCTGTTTGAATCCGTAAGGGACCGGAATGGTATAACTTAATACATCAGTTTTAAATCCGGGAATTATCAGATTATTCCATTCTGCATTTTTTAAGGAGTCAGGGATATCCGGCCAGCATATTGATTCGAGGAGAGCATTATTAGATTTTTTGTAAATAGGGGATGCTACTCCTTTTTCCACTTGAATCATATGAAAAATATCATCTTTTCCGTCGGTGTTTATAAGGGCAAAATCTGCTCCCTGGGGACCGTTATGGTCCAGCACTGCATCATTAACTGTGACTACCTGTGTTTTCCATGTTCCACTCCCCTTGCATGTAACGGTATACGCTTCCTTAAGTTCGGGATTCCCGGCGTCGTATTTCAGACTCCAGCCAGAGCCATTGGTTTTATCAAAGTAGGTGACTATGAAGGTAACCGTTTCGGGTGTGTTATTGAATAAATCTTCATCTAGCTGAAAATACATGGCATTCTTACCTGTGCTGTTTTCAAATGAACGCGCAAATCTTGAGTAAATTGGGGAGCTTGTGGTTATGGTTCCGCCAATTCTGAACAATCCAATGGATGTGCCTTCAGGATCTATCTGTGTGAGAAATCTGGAATAATTTCCCGGCCATATTTCCCAGCCTGCATCATTATATCCTGTTTGTGTATCTCTCTGCCGCACCTGTCCAAGGGTAGCTCCATAGAGGTCATCCATTCTGGCTCCCCTGGCTTTATATATAGGATCATTACAAATGGCAGCATATCTGGATTGGTTGTTCTGGTTGGCTGCACCATATTTACTTTCCGGAAACTTATTTGTATCGGATGCATCCAGTCCTTCATGGAAGGCTATAAATGCCTTGCTTGAGTTTTCTGGGTAGATTTGGTCAGCATATTTATTAAAGAATCTATATGTATTTTGTATGCTAATATTGTTTTCTGTTTCAGTCATAGCACTTACAGATACATCATTTAATGACAATCCCTGGTTTAGACCATTGATTATGCCCCAATAAAATCCTAATTCCTGATTTAGCTGATAAAGTGCTTGTTTCCATGTCTGGTCCATTTCGGATCTGGTAAAAAGTGCCAGCCCTTTTGGATTAACCAAACAAGGTTTCCATGTTTCCACGACAATACGTTCACCGGTAAGATGGTGCCCCCTAACCAGGGCTCCTTCCTTTATACCAAATCCGGAACCAATGTTATTGATGATCCAGCTCCATTCTATAGGATAATCCTCCTCTCTGATAGCATTGAACATTAATGGGATTTTATTATCCCCGGTGAGAAACGCTACCCGGTATTTTTCAAACACCCCCAATCTGAAATCTAACCATTTTTGTCCTGTTATAGGAATATCATATTGTGAATCCAGAGGAGAACCCTTATAGGCTACCTCATCCCCTGTACAGCCTGTTTTTACCTGAATAAATCCTACCCACTTAAGTTTTTCCCGGGGCTGACTAGTAAGAAATTCACCAAAAGCTTCAATAAATTTGTCAGAATACCTTACGTAATCCGGATCGCTGTAATATGGGTAGTAATCCCAGCCAGGATGCATTGTATCATCAGTATATACTTTGGGGACGCCATTTTCATACACCCATTCCGGACAATCGGGTCCCATACCAATGCCAAGGTACATAAACTGACCTCTTTCTGCAGCGATATCAATAGATTGCTGAATTGAACTCCAATCATATGACGAACTATCAACCGGCTGGATCAACTTCCATTGGGCATCTTCGACCGACATGCCTTTTAGAAAATCGAAATTGGGATCAGCAGGGTCAAAATCTGTACCTTTGCACCAAACACCATAAGCATTAATATCTAATGCGCTCTGAGAAAACAAATTCGCTCCAAAAAGGATAACAATAAAGGCTATAATGAAACTTTTTTTACAAAAATTCATCTTTAAATAATTTTGGTTTAGCATTACTTTTCAACTTCAATCATGTGGAAAATATCATCTATTTTATCCGCATTTACAAGTGCGAAATCGGATTTTTCAGGACCATTTTGATTCAGCACTGCATCGGTAACCTTAACTGTAATGGATTTCCAAGTTTTATCACCTGTACCTATGACCTTTTTTGCCGTTTTAAAGTTGCCTTTTCCGGCGTCATATTTTAATTCCCATTCAGATCCTTTCACCTTATCATAGTATATCACATTGAAAGTTATATTCTGGGGATTATCCTGGCTAAAGCCGTCAGCCAATTTAAAATACATAGCATTTTTTCCTGTGCTGCTTTCAAACGAACGCGCGAAACGTGAATAGATGGATGAGTTTTTATCAATGGGACCTCCAATTCTGAATACTCCGATGGATGTATTATCCGGATCGATTTGAGTTATAAAGCGCGAATAGTTAGTCGGCCATATTTCCCAACCGGCATCATTATATGCTTTTTGTGTATCTCTCTGCCGCACCTGTCCAAGAGTAGCTCCATAAGAGTCGTCAATTCTTGCACCCCTGGCTTTATAGGCAGGATCATTACAAATGGCCTCATACCTTGCTTCATTTTTTGGAGAGGCCTCGCCATATATATCCTCAGGGAATTTTTTAGTGTCGGATGCATCCATTCCCTCGTGCAGGGCAATAAATGCATGGGTAGAAGATTCCGGATAAATTTGTCCGGCATATTTGTTGAAGAATCTTAATGAATTTTGTACCGAAGTATTTTTACCGGCCATTTCCAGAGCGCTATTGGATAGGTCCCAAACCGATAATCCCTGATTTAAGCCATTCAGCACTCCCCAGTAAAATCCCAGTTCAACATTGATCTGATATAAGTATTTCCTCCATGTCTGATCCATTTCCGATCTTGCAAAAAGAGGTAGTTCCTTTGGATTCACCAGGTGAGGATTCCATTGCTCAACAACTGTTCTTTCGCCGGTCAGGTGATGTCCCCTTACCATAGCCCCTTCTTTAATACCGAAACCGTTACCGATATTTTCAGTTAGCCATTGCCATTCATCGGGGTAAGATTCAGGACTGATTGCATTAAATAATAAGGGAATATGGAGATCTTCTGAATTAAAAACTTCCCTGTAGGTTTCAAAGGCGAAAAGTCTGAAGTCCAGCCAGCCTTTACTATTTTTTTCCATTTCATATTCCGGGTTATTGGCCTTCCCTTTATAAGCAGTCTCATCCCCGGTGCACCCCGTTTTTACCTGAATAAAAACAACCTTCTCCAGTTTATTTGCGGGTTGACTTTTCAGGAATTCTCCTAATTTAATCAGGAAATTTTTATAATACCGCATATAGTCTGGATCCGCATAATATGGGTAGTATGGCCATTTATCATGTTGCTTAGGCCCATCTTCAGTTGTATATACTTTGGGAACACCACATTCATAGATCCAGTCCGGGGCTTCAGGTCCAAATCCAATTCCCAGATACAGGTATTGATTTCTTTCAGTAGCCAAATCAATCGATTCCTGAATAATATTCCAATTGTAGGTTGAACTGTCATCCGGTTGAATATTTCCCCAGGAACCCGGGGCCGACATCCCCAATAAATAGTCGTAGTTTGGTTTTGCGGGATCAAACTCAATATCCCCGCGACTCCAGACACCATAGGCTTTGAGATCGAGGGCACTTTGAGCATTAAGATTCGAAGTAGAAATAATACTGATTGAAAGAGCGATCAGCAAGCTATATTTAATTGATTTCATCGAATTGGTTATTATATTGTTAAATATTTATGTTTTATTCCTCAACTATCCGTTCAACCTCAATAATGTGAAAGATGTTATCCAGATTGTCAGTATTTATAAGGACAATATCTGAAGCCCTGGGACCATTTCCGTCCATTATAGCATCCTTAACAGTTATGAGTTCTTCTCTCCATTTACCAGTTCCCATCCCTGAAAACTCGGCTGCAGTATTCATTTCACGACCTCCTGCGTCGTAGACAAATTTCCAGGATCCTTTGTTGTTATCCAACCACACTATTCTGAACTTCAGGTTTCCCACCTTTTTTCCATTACCCGGGAAGAAATCTTTATGGAATTTGAAAAAGAGGGTGTCCTTTCCAGTGGAATGTTCGAATCCTCGTGCAAAACGGCCATAAGGAGATTCTTTTGGTCCGATATGCCACCAGCCAACACTTGTTTCTACTTGATCTATTGAATACAAATACATGCGATAATCGGTATCAATCCTGTCCCAACCAACATCATTATATCCTCTTCTGGCTCGACTGCTATGGCTTCCTGCAAGACTTAAATCCAAATCTTCAACAATTGCCCCATGGTCGGCAAAAGAAGAACAGATTTTAAGTACTCTTTCTGTATTTGTTTTTGTAGCTACTCCGTAAATATTTTCCGGGAATCGAATGGTGTCATCGGCATTTAATTGATCTTTTAATGCTGCAAATGCATAAGGAGAAATCCCGGGGAATTTATTTCCGGCATATTTATTAAATACATCTAAAGCAGGATACCATCGTGGCTCAGCCAGGATATGATCCGGAATATTCCAAATATCCAATCCCCAATGCAAGGCATGAAAAGCACTCCAATAAAGATTTTGCAATGAGTCTTTTTTAAACCATTCCCTCATCCACATGGTTTCGCCTTCTCCCCGACTATAAACCGGTCTTCCTAATTCATTTTCAGGGGTATTGTATGGTTCGTAAACCAATGATTTTGAGCGTGAATCATTGCTATTATAAAAATGGGAGGCCACTCCTTTTTTTGTCAGGAATCCTTCATACTGCTCTGCGCCCCAGGTCATATCCCCATCGGTCATCAGATGTATCAATAAAGGAATCTCAGGCAATCCGCTATCCTTTTCCGTAAAAGCATCTACGGTAAATTTTCTGATATATTTCTGATATTCAGCCCATTCATCTCTTGAAACATTGTATTTTGGGTCTACCGGGTCGCCTTTATAGCAGAATCCGTCTCCTGTAGAACCTTCCACTACCTGATGAAATACTATTCGTTCGAACAGATCAGGAGGAAGACTCCTCAAATGCTCAGCCAGCTTTGTGATAATACGTTCTGAATAGAACTTGTATTTCTCATCCATGGGGTATGG
Source organism: Bacteroidales bacterium (assembly GCA_021740585.1). Taxonomy (GTDB): domain Bacteria; phylum Bacteroidota; class Bacteroidia; order Bacteroidales; genus JAGLSB01. Next base: position 22,230 of record JAIOZM010000004.1, on the reverse strand, counting down.
AAGGGTTGAGAAATTGGGATCTCTCTTGAAAGATTCAATCTCAACTTTAGGAACTCCTTTTTCATACAGCCATTCCGGATTTACAGGGTTAAGCCATAAGAGGGTAAAAACATACTTGTCGTATTCATCAGCTTTTTTTATAATGTCGTCAATCAGATTCCAGTTATAGATACCATCTTCGGGTTCCAGTTCATTCCATCCAACAACAATGGGGATACCTCTCATACCGGGGTAGGTCTCTTCATCTGATATTTTTCCGTCCCACTTGTTGGGGGCACCACCGGTTGAGTACCAGCACCAGACACCGCAGGCATCAACAGGAATTATTCCCGCAGGCAGGGTTGTAGATACTGCTGATTCATTTTTTGATGATTGACTGTTACAGCTGACAAGAGATAAAAATAGTGCGGAAGCTAGAGCAATAGCTGATAATACTTTAAGTATCTTCATAGGGTATTTTTTTTAATACAAAATCAAATTTTCCTAAGTATATATTTTGCCCGTATTTAAAAGTATTCTATTAGCAAAAGTTCTTCAGCAAAGTTAACCTACCTATATAAAAAACGGGTAGCGTTTTATTCCAATTTGGAATTACAATTCGTTCAAAGTTTAAATGCAATATTTCCTTTTTGAAGTGGGAAGGAGTCGGTGACATTTGCATACCGATTGTCCATAATTTGAGGAGTGCGGTTTCCCAACCATATTGCCGATTTAACATCATCCAATGTTTCTGGTTCTTACGGAAGAATGAAACGGTTTTTGCGATCATCACCAAAGGGGATTCTGCCATACCTTGATATCGGCAGCACCCAACTGCACAGTCGCACCAAGCAGGATAACGCCAATTATACTCAATATTGATTTTTTCATTCAAATTCTCTCCCTATGTCATGACCCATTGCTGAAACCTAAGCACGCACAACCCTAACTACCGTTTAGTGAATCTGAATGACCCGAGTCATATTAATTTTCAATAACATGAGAGGGTAATGGTAAAAAATCATGATCCTTTATCATCAACTTATCTAATTCATCCCGATGAATTTTTTCTAATTCTATGAATTCTTTTTGTCCCGATAGATTATTGAGCTCAAAAGGATCATTTACTAAATCGTAGAACTCAAAAACAGGTCGATCGCTATAGAAATAAAAACTCTCGATTAAATCAGATAATCTTTTATCTGAATGAGCTTCTACAACTTCATCCCAAGCCAATGTTTTTACCATATCCACCGGTGCAAATTCCTGTTTTGGTAGTGCGTTATACACAAAATGAAAACGTTCTGAGGTTACCGACCTGCAAAAATCCAAACCATCGGTACGGGTAAGTGGTCCCCAGTGCCAACCCCTCTCAGCGAAAATAAAGTCGCGCTCATTCCCAGTTTTAATTCCTTTTAATGTATTTAGAAAACTCCTCCCGGAAATTTCATTATTAAAAGTTAATCCAAGCATTTCAAGTATGGTCGGTGCAAGATCTTCGCCGCTTACCAGCGTTTTGGTTGAGGAATTTTCTTGTATTACTCCCGGCCAACTTATGATTAACGGCACATGAATACCACGGCTATGCAAGGTTCCCTTGCCGCGTAATAAGGATTCGCCATTATCACCCATAAAAATGACAATTGTATTTTTCGATAAACCTCTGTCTTCAAGAACCTTCATTATATATCCAAAACCTCGGTCCATGTCACGAACATCTGACAGGTAACGTGCGTAATCTTTACGTACTTCCGGTAAATCGGGGAAATCTGGTGGTAACAGTAATTGTTCAGGGTCTATTTCTTCAAAATCATCTTCAAATTTTCGATGAGGTTGATTAAACCCAAAATAGAGAAAGAAAGGTTTCCCCAGAGGTACCTCATCTAAAATTGAGTTTAACTTTTGTGGGACGGTATCTAAACTTATGCCTTTGGTGTTGTACCTCCCTACATGGTCAAAACGTTGTTCCAGATTTTTCATCCCTTCCTCGCTAAGGGTTTCATTGATAATTGGGTTTTTATCTTTTACAGCTCCATCTAAATGATGGTGGCGGCCATCAAGACCAACCCAATAACCGGATTTTCTTAAAATATCTGTAAAAAAATCCACATCCTTTCCCGCTGGTTCCATAAAACGAGTTATTCCAATACTCATAGGACTGCGACCTGTAAATATAGAAATTCGTGAAGGAGCACATTGAGGTGCAGTGGTGTAGGCTCTTTCAAACCGCATACCCTGTCTGGCAAAAGCATCAATGTTGGGGGTAATGTTATATGTCAGGATATTTTCATCGCCATAACAGCCTACATGAGGATAACTATGGTCATCTGATAGAATAAGAATAACATTCGGTTTATCTTGTGCCTGTATTGAAAAGTGCAGGTTAATAAAAAGTGTAGGTATAAGAAATATCTGTTTCATCTTAATAAGACCTTTTTTCAATTATAATTCACTTTTTCCGAATAAATAAATTATCAGAAATCACTTCTCAATTTTAATTACTTCTATCAGATGGAATATTACATCCTCTTTGCCTACAGACCTAATGCTAATATCAGAAGATCGTTCGCCATTATTTTCAAATTTGGCATCCTTTACGATGATAGTTTTTTCCTTCCATTCTCCTGAGTTTTCATTTTTTATGGTATAAGCCATTTTCTCGGGATCTTTTTTCGAGTCATACAAAAAAGACCATTCCGAATTGCCTTCATCAAGATATACCACTCGAATCTCGAGTGTAACCGGATTTTGATAAAATAAATCATTTACATCAAAATAAATTGCTCCTTTATCTTCATTCATAATAATAGATCTTGCAAATCTACTGTAAATACTTTTTTCAGGACCTTTATGCCACCAGCCTTTACTGGTCGATTCGGCATCGATCTGACTAATAAATCTTTGATAGTTCCCATCAAGAATTCCCCATCCCACATCGTTATAATCCTGTCTTTTCCGGTTGACCATTCCTCCGCCGGTTGCTTTTTCAGGATCCCCCTGCATTGCGCCATTTTCCTTATAAGCGGCAGCAATATTGAGGTATCTTCCAATATTATTCTTCTTTGCAGAACCGTAAATATTTTCGGGGTATGCTATGGTATCAGAAGCATCCAGTCCTTTTCTCAAGGCGCAAAAAGCAGCAGGTGCCGAGGAAGGCTTATGATGCCCGGCATATTTATTAAAAAAGTTGATGGCATCCTGATAATGATAGCCAGCGCTTGCTTCATTAGGGACATTCCACATGTCGAGTCCGCAGTGGGTAGCAAAAATCCCCGACCAGTAAAAGGCCTGTTCCGGATTCTGAGTACTCCAGCCGTAAACGGCCCATTCACCATCCTGCTCTCCACGAGAGAAAAATTCCATTCCATGAGCGTCCACATCTTTTCGAAAGGTTTCCCAGCTTTCAAGCCTGCTTTTTGTATCGCTGATATGATAACCATGAGAGAACATTCCGTTTTTCAATCCGATTACCGGAAGATTTTCCAACAGCCATTCATATTGCCGCTTGCTATTTGAATCGAAATTAACCAATAATGGTATTTGCATTTCTCCATTCTCATCACTCACGGCGGCCTTGAGAACCTCCCATGCATCTATTCTGAATTCGCCCCAGGCTTCATTGCTAATCACAAATCCCGGAAGAACAGGGTCTCCTTTATAAGGCCCGCCATCTCCTGTACTTCCTTCGGCAGACTGAATATAGAGCACTCTTTCCCTCAAGCTATCAGGTAGTTGCATTAGGTATGCTCCAAATTCCTTAAGAAGCCTGTGATAATAATTAATATAATCCTCATCAAGATAATACTGGAAAGTCCAGTCTCTGGGTTGTCCCAAAGGATTAAGTGTAGGTGTCATTTCTAATTCTGGCACCCCGTTTTCATAGAGCCATTCTGGCGCATTGGGAGCTACCCATATCATAAGAAAAGTATAGAAATCATTTGCATCAGCCAGCTTAAGTTTTTCATCCAGCAGCTCCTCGAATTTGAAAACTCCGGGTTCGGGCTCCACATCATTCCATTTTAGGATAATTGGAGCTCCTTTGATAAGCGGATGACTCTCACGACTTACTTCCTTTGTATTCCAGCCAGCCCAACTATAAACACCCCAGCAGTTTTCAGGAAAGTATTTACTGGAAGGTTCAATGGCTATTTCTTTTTGAGAATTGACGCATCCGGAAAAGCTTGCAATTATTACAGCAAAAATCAGGAAAAACATTTTTTTCATAGTTATTTGATATTTAGGTATTTTGATGGTGGACTTATTTTAAGTTTATTTTTTTAAAATTTAATCATTGTTGTCCGGTAAACCTTATAAAACCTGAAAAGATTGAGGGTGTCCAAAAAGTACTCAATTATTCAAAAGTTGATATTATTTTTCTCTGTGGTCCTCTGTGTTTCCTCGGTGATCCTCTGTGCAACAATAATTTAGAGAATTACACAGAGTTGACATAGAGTACCACAGAGACTTTTTGGACATCCTCAATCTCTTTATTATTCACTCAGGAAAAGAACTAATTACTTTAGTGTATTCAAATCCCTTCCAGGCTTAATCGTCAGGTCAACATCATTCCTTGATTTATCCTTATCACTCTGTGGCAATTTATCCGCATAACTATCCGGTAAAAATGATTGTAAATAGGTCTTGGCTTCTATAATAGTTCTTGATTCCGAACGAGTAAGATTTTCCCATTCCATTGGATCATTTTTTAAATCGTATAATTCTTCCCCTCCCTTTTCATATGTTATGTAATGCCAGTCTGGAGAAATAACAGAAAAAGAACCCGGACCTTGTGTTGTAATGGCAGGGGACCATTCTAATTCAGGGTTTTTAAGAAGTGGAGTTATGCTTTTGCCATCAAGCAAAGCTTTCTCTGGCAAATTACATAGTTCTATCAGCGTAGGATATAAATCGATAAGATTAACGGTTTTGTTACAATATTGTTTTTCTGTCATTCCCGGCAATTTTATCATCAAAGGAAGTTGGGTAGCTTCTTTCCATAAAGTTACTTTTCTGAACCTCAGCTTTTCTCCCAGATGCCATCCATGATCGCCAAACAAAATAATGATAGTGTTCTCCGCATATTTGCTATTATTTAAAGCATCCATAACCACACCAACACAATCGTCGGCATAAGTAGTACTAGCCAAATAAGCCTGCACGGCCCTTTTAAAAAGTTCTTCATCCTGATTTGCCCATAGAAAATCTTCTGTTGGCGAAAACATTCTTTTTCCATTATCATCAATGATATCATCAAGATCATCCAAATGGAATTCAGGTATTTTCAATGTATCGAGTCCATACATATCGAAATACTCCTGAGGAACATACCAGGGAAGATGAGGCTTTGAAAGGCCCACTGCCATAAAAAAAGGTTTTTCGTAATCTTCCTGCAGCTTTTCAGCGAACCACTGAGCGGTCTTATAATCTTTCGTATCCTCTTTATCGCCTTCAGTTGGACACCAGGCAAACTCTGTTCCACCTCCTTCGGTAAATTTTGAATCTGCCACTTTCTCTCCATTTATGATGCCTTTATTACGGGAATATAGCTTGTCGGTTTGTATTTTTCCATCACCGGTTTCCTGCTCCCATATATCAAAAGCCCACTGACCGTGATCCATTCCGTTTTCTGTGGTATGCTTATGAAAAATCTTACCCTTTGAGATGGTCAGGTAACCGTTTTTGGAAAAATATTCCGGTAAAGTAGCGTATTCCTGCACGAGTTTGGAGTCAAGCATATTATTCGCATTCCCATAAATCCCGGTAGTGTAAGGCATAAATCCGGATAAAAGTGCCGAACGAGATGGCCCGCATACAGGACCGGGACAATTGGCATTTTGGAAGATAACCGATTGTTCGGCTAACTTGTCCATATTGGGTGTTATTGCCTGTGGATTACCGCCAAATGCACCTACCCAGTCGTTAAGATCATCGATCGCAATAAGTATGATATTGGGTTGCGCTTGTTCTTTCACCTGCGCACAAGAGCCCGCCGTTAATGCAAGCATTATACCTCCAAATAATTGTATTTTCATTTTTTCTGAATATTTGAGAATAGTACTATTTTTTAAATTTTATTTTTATTCTTTTCTCGGAATTTTTTCCCGTTTCGATACCGGAAAGCACTTTTTCTTTAGCATCTCCATCTCCTACTTTAATGGTATATCTTCCATCTTCAAATACTTTTGGTTTAAAACTGTTACCTTTAATCCTTAAGGAATATACAAGCTCATTATTTGATTCATTAAAAACCCAGATAACAGGATCTTCCATTCCTTTAACCAAAATTTCAGGCAACCATGTTACAGCTTCACGGGAATAATTGTCTTGTTGCTTTATAGTTATCGGCCATCCAGGAAACTGTTTTGGATCTGTTTTCGTAACGTCAACACCTCTGGGCCAGCATTCCATGGTTATAGTTCTGTTGGTCTTATTGAAACGGATAATTCCATAGCCGGCAGCTAATTTTCCCCAAAAGCCATCGTCCCGCCATTTAGGATAAAGAGTGTTGTTCTCGTCCGGATTGGCATAAGCATACATGGTTATTTTATTGTGAAAACCATCATAATATTTGCCTGTATGTTCAAGTTCCTTGCTTATGGGCTCAAGACTTGCTGTTAAGGGTCGCCATTCCCTTGGATAATAATTTACGATAGATGGCACACAAAATGAAAAGCCTGCGTCGTCCCAATTTTCCACTCCATGATGGATAACAGTAGCCAGATGCTGATCGCCGCCAATCATAAAAGAATAAGATTTCCGTATTTCTTCAAGAGCTTTATTCCTTCCGGTTTGTGGCCAACCGTTCGAATCCATATCTGCTATCAAACGACTGCCATAGTGAATATGAGCTGCATTGGCAAAAACGGTTTGAGAAAGAACGGCTTTCATCTCCACTCCATCCCATTGCTGTCCCCAATCATTAAGAAATTTTAACTGGCGTTCCCCAAGTAATTGAGCACCGGGAATATCAACTGTTTTAGGATCGTAATTGGGATCATTAATATGATCGGGACGAGGTCCTTGTTTAGGGACCAGACCGGCAGGTCCTGACTTAAACTTACGATCTTCAATAATAGCAAAATCAATTCCTCCGATATTCAGGGAGGTGTAATAAACCCCAATGCCCTGTTCAACTGGTGTTGGATCAAATGGATCAGGCAAATTAGCGGTTTGAGCACGTTCGACTTCTTTAACGTATTCAGCAGGCATATAATAGCCGCCATCGTCGCCGGCAGGATTATCTGTATGGATTCCGCCTTCTCCCCACAGATTTCCCTGACCAACATCATGATCATCAGGAATAGCTATTGTTGGTCGGTCTTTGATAATTTCACCAAACTGTCGGCCAAATAATAACCAGGCAGCCAAATGGTATTTATGATCGTAAGATTGATCGCCTGAAAAGAATAGTAAGTCAGGATCCTGAGCCTTGATATTTTCAATTATATCAGGTCTTAAAGTCCTGTCCTTATTTGAATTACCGGTAAAAGCAGCCACAACAATTGATTCTTTGTCGATAGGATCCTTTCTTATTTTGCCATAAAAATATGCTGTTTCTCCGTATGCAACCCGATAATCAACATCTTTCTTTGAATCCCAGTTTTCAATACGAAAAAGAGCGTTCCAGGCTCGTGCCTCGTCAACAGAATTGTATGAATTTTCATTAATTCTTTCCCTTGCAATTTCAATCCACTTGCCATCTTTATTTATCTCAAGGCGAACAAAACGGTCGTCATCATCGTTCAAAGGATAAAGTTGTGCCGACATTTTCATAATATTATTCTGTACGGTATACATCGCAAAACATATCTGATCCTCCTTCGCCACCTCAGGTATTTCCGGGATAATTATTTCTTGTGAAAAAATCTTTGCAGATAAAATAATACTGAAAGCAATATGAATCAATATGAATTTTCTTATCATGGTTTTTTATTTGTTTTATTATTTCACTTTTAAATCAGGATGCTTTTTAAATTCTTCTACCAAATTCATCCTGATGGCCTTTTCTTGTTCTGAAAGTTCTCCGCTATTCAAAGGCTTTTTTTCTAAAATGTCTGTTGTAAGATTAAAAAACCTTCCATCCCTGTATAGTTTATAATTGACGGTTCTAACAAATTGTCCCGAATTTTTACCCTTACTTTCCCCAATGGGATCAGGATTATAACTAACGAAAGCTGTTTCTCTGGTAATAGATTTATTTCCTGTTAATATGGGTAAAAAACTTACCCCGTCAGAAACCACTACCGTATTTGCAATTTCAGCAAAAGTTGGGAAAAAGTCGCTGAATTCAATGAGCCCTTCATAAACGAATCCATTTTTTATCTTTTCAGGCCAATATATTATCAATGGAACATGAGTACCAGCGTCGGTGGTTGATCCTTTGCCGCCTTTAATAATTCCATGATCGGTATGAGTATAAATTGATCCGTGGGTACCGTTATCACCGGTAAAAATAAGGATGGTATTATCATCTATTTCCAGTTCCTTGAGCTTATCTGCTATGCGGCCTACAATCTTATCGGCATATGCTACCATATCTTTGAAATAGGCAGTATCTTTTAAAGACCAGATGGATTTATCCGCCCATTCTTTTGAATCTGGTGTAGGTTGAAAAGGAGGATGAACCAAAACCATAGGATAGTATATAAAGAATGGCGAATCCTTTTTTCTTTCAATAAAATCAATGATGTAATCAGAAAAAATATCGGGACCGTAATCATCAATAGTATTCTCCAGAAATATACCATTCTGTTCAATTAATGGATTTACATAGCGGCTGCCTCTGCCTGTTAGCTGCCAGAGACAATATTCACTGAAGCCAAATTTATTAGGCCTTGTATTATCATTCCAATAGGGAAAAACATCCTTATTATCCAAACCATTTAATTGCCACTTTCCTGCAATTAAAGTAGAATATCCTGCCTCCTGCATTACATTTCCAAAGCTTGGATTATCAGAATTCAAATGCCCGAAATAATCATAATTTCTATAATTGTATAATCCGGTCATAATTTTAGCTCTCGAAGGGGTGCAGAGTGGTTGAGAAACCACTTCAGAAAAAAGAATCCCTTTTTCTGCCAGGGAATCTAAGACAGGTGTATGATAAGATTTACTTCCATAGGCACTCAGGCATTCATATCCCATATCATCTGCCATAATGAGAATTATATTTGGCTTCTGAAGGGCTTGATCTTTATTGAATGAGGAAGAAAACAATAAAGGAATGCTCAAGAATATATTTATGCCTTTATTCATTAGGATGTTTATTTTTTCACGGAAAAAGGAAAGTCATCGCTTTCAATATGTTCCTTATCCATAATCCGTGTCATTTCTGTAAGAATTTCAGGAAATTCTTCAGCCAGATCAACAGCCTCTTCCGGATCTTTTTCCAGATCATACAATTCCACAGTTGTTTTAGTATTGTCAAAGCAATTAAGTCGAACGGCTTTCCAATTTCCTTTTCTTACTGCCTGTTTTCCTCCCTGTCCATAGAATTCCCAATACAAATACTCATGAATTGATTGTCCTTCTTGTTTTAAAAGAGTGGGCAGAAACGAAATTCCGTCAATATTTTCAGGTGCTGCGGCACCTGCAATTTCCGCTAAAGTTGGCATCACATCCCAGAAAGCTGAAACAAGATTTGTTTCTGTTCCCGGCTCAATATTTCCCGGCCAGCGGGCAATCATCGGGACTCGTATACCACCTTCATATAAATCGCGTTTTGCTCCTCTGAGTTCTCCATTACTATTGAAATCTTCCGGATCTATTCCCCCTTCTTTATGAGGCCCATTATCACTTGTAAAAATAATAATTGTGTTATCTTCAATACCCAGTTCCTTGAGCTTATTCATTACTTCCCCTACCTGTTTATCAAGACGTCCTACCATAGCCGCAAAAACTGCTTTTGGATTTTCCTGAGGACAATAGGAAGCAACATTTAAATTGGAGCCATAGGAAGCTTCATCGATTTTGTTTTTGAAATTTCCTCCCAGGAAGGGTGTTTCCTCGAATTTACCTATATATTTTTGGAGTATTTCATCCTCAGGAACAATTAATTCAGCATGAGGAATTGTATTAGGATAGTAAAGGAAGAATGGCTGATCCTTATTCACCTCAATAAATTCAAGTACTTTTTCATGTATTACATCCGGGGCATAGGTTACAGTATGAGACCAGTCATTTCCCGGAAGCATAACTTTGGTGTTGTTATACCAAAGATACTCAGGATAATAACGATGGGCATATTTCTGGCAGTTATAACCGAAAAATTCGTCAAAGCCCTGATTATTCGGGTCACCTTCTGATCCTATAAATCCTAGTCCCCACTTACCAAATGCACCTGTTGAATAACCTTCTTGCTTGAGCATTTCTGCCACCGTAAATGCCTCTGCATTCATGGGATGCTGACCTTCAGGCTTAATTTCCTTATTATCTCTTATGGCAGTATGGCCAGTATGTAGTCCGGTCATTAAAACTGAACGTGAAGGTGCGCATACCGTACATCCGGCATAATGATCGGTAAACCGGATACCCTCTTTAGCAAGTCTGTCGATGTTTGGCGTGTCGAAGAACTGCTGTCCATAAATCCCCACATCGCCATAACCCAGATCATCAGCCAGAATATAAATAATGTTAGGTTTTACATTCTCTTGTGCCTTTTCTGCTGAATTACAGCTAAAAATGGCAGGTAATAGAATTAAAGTGGCGGGGATTTTCAGATTCTTGATGGAGTGCATAATATTTTTTTTAAAGTTATTCGGAAGACCCTGAGACTTCTCTATGATTGATAAATTTATGAATTTTTTTCATTGTTGTCCGGTAAAACTTATAAAGCCTGAAAAGATTGCAGCGCTGCGCTCAATGACATAATCTCACATTTTTAACGGACACTACTGATTTTTTTATTTTATTTTGAGAGCTTATTATATTTTTCTTCAAAAGCTTCTTCCATATCGTAATATTTATCTCCATAAAGTTCCTTTAGTTTGGGAACATTACCATGCGGATAATAATCGAATATATCTCCCAAACCTAAAATTCGCGGATCATTTTGTTTTATCAGCTCTTCCTCCAGTTTCGACCTCAGCTTTGTTTTAATCTCGAGGAATTTAGGATTACCGGCCAGATTATTGACACAATCCGGATCTTTCGTTATATCAAACAATTCTTCCTCCACTCTTTTACCGAATGATAATTCAAAGAAATGGTATTCGGGGCTATTTTCAGAAAGTCCCAGAAGGTAGCTTTTTGTAGGTGAATCATCGCAGTTTAAGTAATTGTATTCCGGATCGCCGGCCGGCCATCGTTCTGGTTTGAAATTTCTTGAATAAAGATATTGGTCGTTTCTAATAGCCCTAACGGGGTAGCCTACTGATAATATCTCTCCCTCCACGCGTCCAACATCATGTCTTTCCTTCCCAAGCAGAGCATAGGATCGGCTTTTGTCAATTTTACCCGATTTATCGGATAATAAAACATTGAGAAAACTTTTACCCGTCATTTGTTCGTGTGGTTCAAGTCCGGCCACCTGCATAAATGTAGGAGCTATATCGGGGAATGAAATAAAATCATCCACTACACGACCGGGTTTTATTTTACCTTCCCATCTGGCCGCAAACGCCACATGAAATCCTTCATCATATATCTGACCTTTGATATGAGGAAACGCCATGCCATGATCGGAAGTAACTACGATAAGAGTATTATCCAATTGACCCTTTTCTTCAAGAATTTTAAGGCATTTCCCAATTACCTCATCATGATATTCAACTTCTACTCCATAGTCGGCAAGATCTCCTCTTATAATTTCATTATCAGGGAAGGCTTCTTGAACCAGTACGTCATCCAAATTTTTATTCTTCTTTTTGTAAACATCCTTTTCAAAACCGCGATGAGCTTCATGCGTTCCAAGCCAAAAAACGAATGGTTTTTTCTCCTTATTTTGTTCAAGAAAGAACCTGAAGTTTTCGGCGTAATCTTTATTGCTTATTGATTTATAGGGTGGTTCCAATTTGATGTCATTGTATTCCCACCCTGCCGGATTGTGTTCTCCGGGAAATATACCAGGACTCCAGCCTTTACCGGTGAATCCCATGAAATAACCCGACTCCTCTAATAAATCAGGATAAAATACCCATTTTTCAGACATGATTGCCCAGTGGTTTGCTGCTTCTTCCAATTGCCATGAGTAGCGTCCCGTAAGTATACCTGCACGAGCAGGAGCACATTTAGGGTTTGTAACGTAAGCATTGGTAAATAAAACCCCCTCATTCGCAATTCTGTCAAAATTTGGGGTTTCTATGAAATCATTTCCATAAGCACCCATACTGTTTCGGGAAATATCGTCGGCAATAATAAACAGGATATTAGGATGTTCATTTTCTGCAGACTGTAATGAATTACAGGAAATTAATACAGGCAGACTTGCCAGACCCAAAAAAATTGATTTTTTATTTTGCATATAAAATTTTAATTAATTTTTTCACTTTTTTGAGTAGCTGATAAATATAACTCCTTCTGAATTTATTTTTTGTCCCTTTTTTAATTTCAGGTTTTTTTCTTCCCAAATGTTTTTCAATTTATAATCGGCGAATTCATCAAGCCCAAGTTTCTCAAGCGACAGATTTATTTCAACGGCTTCTGAATTCCTGTTAAAAACACCGAGCCAGCCTTTATCTGATTGCAGGGAATGAGACTTCCAAATCTCAACACCCTCTTCTTCATATACCATACTCCCCATCACCCCATTCTGATTACATTCCAACATATCCCTGTTTGTAATAAGTTTTAATGAAAAATCGTCGAGACTGGGTAAATCACCCCCCATCATTAATGGAGATGCCGAAAGTGCTCGTAAGCTTATAAAGGTGTACATCTGATCTTTGCTAAATGAGCTCCATCTTGTCCAACCCTTACCTGACAGCAATTCGAGGTTTTTCAACTCTCCATTGCTTATTTTTGCCTGTAGTTCAGACTTTGTCTCATGTCCAGAAACTCCCTCAGGTTTTGGCGACATAAGCTGCAATTGTCCGAAAGGTATCATATCCATATCGATCCAGAATCCCGGTTCGTCTTTTCCCTGCCACTTATGCCAGGCTTCAAAACACTCATCAATTCCTTCCTGCTCATCCCAGATATCTTTTGTAACACGAAGCATATTAGCTTTTTTAAAGAAGTCGAGAGCTTTGGTGTCCACACTTCCCCCCGGACTCAAACTTAGTACCATTGGCCGGCCACATTGTGCAATGGCATTAACAACCGCTTCCACTTCTTTGGGGTAAGGAACAATATCGTCGTATTTTATAAAGTCGACTCCCCACTCGGCCAACTGATTAATTAAGCTATTATAAAATTCCTGAGATCCAGGCTTAGTCATATCAATACCGTAATTTTGATGATTCCAAACGCAAATGCTGGTTGTGTCGACAATATCCTGAGCATAATACTTTGTTCCTTCAATCCTGGTGTTTTGTCTTACGGCCTCTCTTGGAATTCCACGCATAAGATGCAGCCCAAATTTAAGCCCTAATTCATGGGATCGGTCGATAATTGGTTTTAGTCCATTTGGGAAATAGCAGTCTGATGGTTGAAGAAGTCCATATTCATTAAATTTTAATCTCTCAGCATGTTTCTCAAGAGGATACATAGTTCCTTCCTTTAATTTAAACTCGCCAAACCAGCCCGCATCTATTACAAAGTATTCATATCCATGAGGTTTTAATTTTTCAGCAAATGATTCCAAATTTGCCATAGCAGCATCTTCATACAGATATACACCATAACTATCAAAGCTATTCCATCCCATTGGAGGTTTGGGTGCATTGAAATAAGTAAAATAGGATTGAGCAAATCTTTTTCCCAGCTCCATCACACCTTCAGAATTAAAGTGAACCCCTTCATAGCTTGGTAAATCATCGCTTTTGATTATTCTCACACCTATGATATTCTTTTGCACTTCAGTAAGCATTTTCTGATGATCTGATAAATTTTGCCTATTAATGTGCGCATCCATTATAAGAAACGGCAATTCAGGAGCATCTAAATCTTTTCTTATGTTATTGATTAAAGCCTTCAAGCGAGGAGCATATTTCTTTATTGTTTCAGGTGTTTTTCCATCTCTTTCTGTTTGAAGCCATAACATACCTGATAATTCAATCCTATTTACATTAGCCTTTTCTAGTAATGAAGCTATACTTTCTTTTGTGTCATTTATTAGCTTATCATAAAGCTTTAATTTTGCTTTATCTTCATTTGCAACTTCCTTTAAATCTTCCATCCAATTTTCCCTATGAATATCTTTGTCCCAAGCCACAATTGATGTACCTCCGGCAACAGCCACTTTTGAAACAGCTATTATATAATTGGGAAAGCGTTTTTTCATCTCATAAGCAAAGCTCAGTTCAGCACCGAATGCCTCTTTTTCAATATTGAATTTTTCAGCTTTGCGGGCATAAGGCGACATTTCTCTCCATTGACCATTCTCAAAGATCAATATCTCAGAATTTCTTGTTTTATACTGCTCTGATAATAATTCAGCATTTCCAGCACCTAAGGCATTTGACTGCCCGGATAGAATAAATAATTTTACATCTTTTAACTCACTTGCACTCAGCGTTGAAACAAAAAATGCTATGGCGATTGAAAATAATAATTTCACGTGTATGAAGGTTAAAGGTTTTATCAAGGAAATTTAAAATATTATTCCATATAATGGAACCTGGTTTTATAACTGGTTCAAATTTATTAAATGAATATCACCTTATAGGATATGTTTTATTCCAATTTGCGGTTAAAAAACGTTATATGCTAGAAAGAAAGTTTTTTAAGCCATACTTTTATAAATGGAATTTTAGATTCCCATTCTTCGATTTGGGAAATAGTATTTTTATAACTTACTTTTAGCAATTATCAAGTTATGAGAAAGCTTTTTTTAATATTTTACCTTATTATTCCTTTTTTTCTAAGTGCAGAAACAAGTTTTGCAGAAGAAATAAGGTTTAAGCAGATTACTTCGGAAGAAGGCCTGTCGCAAAGTGAAATTTATTGTTTCCTTCAAGACAGAAAAGGGTATATGTGGTTTGGAACCCTTGATGGCTTAAATAAGTATGATGGATACTCTATCACTACATATACAATAAATTCAAGGGCCTCAAACAGCCTGATGCATAATACAATTTATTCTCTGGCAGAGGATAAATTTGGAAGGATATGGATAGGCACGGGGAATGGAATAAATCTTTTTGATCCTATAAGTCAGCAATTCTTTGCTCTCCCTGACTTTTATTTTGGCAAACAACTTATAGTGAGAAATTTGCTTGCTGACGATAATAATTTATGGATTGGAACCTATCGGGGCCTTTTCCGATTATCACTCACAAACGACCCGATTTCTGAGGAGTCTTTAGTGAAAATTATCCAGGATATTGATCATGTTGATCTGAAAATTATGGATAAAACATTTATAAATTCCTCTGTAAACAAAATTTCGAAAGGGGCGGATGGAAAAATATGGATTGGTGCCTGGGAAGGTATAAGTTGTTTTGAATACTCCGTCGAAAACGAGAATCAATTTCGTTTTCCTGAACTTCCTGAAAATCTTCAAGAAATCAGGGAGATAAATGATATGGTTATAGATTCTTCGGGGCTTATATGGATTGGGACACAAGATGTGGGCTTGTACAGATTTAGGGAAGATAATGATCAATTAAAAAGATTTTCTTCAGAAATCAGTCCGGGACTTTTATCGAATAATATAAAAGCTCTGGTTGTCGACTTATCAGGAAATATATGGCTTGGAAATTATAAGGACGGACTCAACAGAATTGATTCTCAGAGTTCGGGAGAGGAGAATATTGAATTCGCAATTTATCAGAATAATGAATTTCAAACCGGAAGTTTAAACTCTAACTTAATTCGCAGTCTTTTTGTTTCTCGTGATGGGATGCTATGGATAGGAACCCTTGGGAAGGGGATTAATACCTATGATCCATATCAAAAATTATTTAAAATAATAAGGATTCCTCCCCTTGATCAAACAGGAAAGGTAAATAATTTTATAAGGGCAGTTTACAAAGATTCGGATCAGAATTTATGGCTTGGTATGCACTTCGATGGGCTAATCAAATACGATTACAAAAGAAAGGAGTTTAAAAAAATGGGGCTGGATAAAACCACTATTTTTCATATTTATCCTGTCGACAAAAATCATCTTTGGCTTGCCACAAATTCAGGCGCTCATTTGGTAGAAATTAAAAATGACGAGGTGAAAATTGTGTCAAGCCTCGAATTTAAACAACTAAGTGATGTATTTGCTTATAACGCTTGCTTCAATATTGAGAGATCGTCAGATAATATTTTTTGGATTGCATCAATGTCAGGGGTTGTGCGTGTTGAAATGAACTCTGATTATAGCTTTGAGAAGACTCTTTATGATGAAAATTCAAGTCCTGCGATATCTTTCAACAATACGCGTGTTCTAAAATATGATAAAAAAAATAACACCATTTGGGCGGGAACTGAAGGTGGTGGCCTGAACCAAATAATTCTAGATGATGATCAATTTCCAGAGAAAATTATTCCTTTATTAGCCAGCTCAGATGAGCCAGGAAGATTAAGTAGTAATTATATTCGCTCACTCTGTGTTGATAAAAAAGATCAATTATGGGTAGGTACTTATGAAGGTTTAAATCTGGTTAAAACTGATTTGGAAAATGGGAAATCTGTCTTCAAAACCTGGAAAATGGAGGATGGTCTTCCAAATAATATGATTCAATCTATTCTGGAGGATGACGATGGTCATATCTGGTTAGGAACAAATGGAGGCCTCTCCAAATTCAATATAGAGAAGAAATCTTTTTCCAATTATAAAATATCAGATGGACTCCAAAGCAATGAATTTTCAGAACACGCGTCCTTTAAATCAGAATACGGCGAGTTCATTTTTGGCGGGATTAATGGCGTTAATGTATTTTACCCTGATGAGATTGGTATAAATCCCCTTTCTCCATCTGCAGTTATTACTGATTTTTATCTTTTTAATGAAAAAGTTATCCCTTATTCTAAAGAAAATAGTAATTCTATTCTTCTAAAATCGATAGATATTACAGATAGCCTTATATTAAAAGCTAACCAGAATGATCTACGCTTTGATTTTTCTGCATTATATTTCTCTGATCCTGAGAAAATACAATATGAATACATTATGCGCGGATATGATAATGACTGGATTACCACTACTGCGTCAAAGCGAAGTGCCAATTATACCAATTTAAATTTTGGGAAATATATTTTTGAAGTAAGAGCTACAAACAGTGACGGGGTATGGAGTGATGATACAGCGCGTATTTTTATTCATATCCAAACCCCATTCTGGCTTAAATGGTGGGCTGTAATCCTTTATATACTAACTTTTGGACTAATTGTATTTTACTTTGCCAACTTCTCAATAATAAAAATTGCGACAAAAAAACAGCTCATTCTGGATAATGAGCATAATCAGCGTTTACATGAACTAGAGAATTTAAGGACCCGGTTTTTTATAAACATGTCTCATGATTTACGTACTCCTTTAACTCTTATAACAGGACCTCTTGAAAATATTCTTAAAAATTTGAAAATTAACGAAGAATTGAGAAGTCAGTTGGATATGGTTAACCGGAGTGCAAAACGCCTGAGGTATCGTGTGGAACAATTACTGGATATTCGCAAATTTGAAACCGGAAATCTAAAACCAAAGCTAAAAAGTGTTGAAATAGTTGAATTCATTAAAAATGAAGCCATTCTCTTTGAACTGGCCATAAAAGATAAAGGATTGAATTATAATATTAATAGTCCTGAAGAGAAAATAGTCGCTTTTATTGATAAAGATATCGTTGGAAAAGTTTTGTTCAACCTTTTATCGAACTCCCTTAAATATACTGAACAAGGTGAGATAACTGTTAATTTTGAGTCCATACCTGCCACAAACCTAAATCACTTGCCATTTATACCCGCTACTGATTTTTATATTATGATAGAAGTTCAGGACAGTGGATCAGGGATGTCTGAGGAGAAAACCGAGAAAATTTTCGAGCGTTTTTATCAGGATCCGGAAAGCACGGTGAAGGGATACGGTATCGGGCTTTCTCATACTAAAGACCTTATTGAATCTCATCAGGGATATATACATGTTAAGAGTAAAAAAGGTTTTGGCTCTAGTTTTATCTTTTATTTACCTCTTTACTCCGAGCTCGAAGAAAATGTCTCTAAAGAGGTTCAGACAAAATCACCAACATTGCTGATATCTCTTGAAACAGCTGTTACCGAAACAAATGAGCCACTCTATCCGGAAAATGCCGAGAGTATATTATTGGTTGAGGATAATGCAGACATGAGGTCGTATTTAAAATCCGTTCTTTCAAAGAACTATAAAATATTTGAAGCTGTTAATGGGCAAGAAGGACATGCTATTGCAATGAAAGAGTCTCCATCACTTATTGTCAGTGATATTATGATGCCCATAATGGACGGATTCGAATTTTGCGCTAAAATAAAATCCAACATTGAGACCAGTCATATACCAATAATTTTATTAACTGCGAAAGTAGATGCAGAAACAAAGTTTAAAAGTATTGAATTAGGTGCAGATGATTATATACCCAAACCATTTGATATAGATTATCTTTGTCTGCGGATAAAAAAGATACTGCAATTAAGAGAGCAATTACGAAATCTATTTCAAAAGAATATACTGTTAGAACCTTCCGAAGTTACGGTAACATCGTCCGACGAATTATTCTTGAAAAAACTAATTGAAACTATTGAAGAGGGTATTCCGGATCCTGAATTCTCAGTTGAATCTATGGAAAAGATTCTTGGCATGAGTCATACCAATTTTTACAGAAAAATTAAAACTATTACCGGTCAATCGGGGAAAGAATTATTACAGAATATGAGGCTTCATCGGGCTGTACAATTAATCATGCAACAAAAACTGCGCATTTCTGAAGTAGCTTATATGGTTGGCTTTACCAACCCTAAATACTTCAGTAAGTGCTTTAAAGTAAAATATGGAGTGAGACCTTCGGACTATAAAGGATAGATTGTAAATGATCGGGGGGTAGACTCCACATCTTTCAAAAAGGACTGGTAAAGTTCTTTGTGTTTTTCGGGATCGCTGCCATAATCACCAATGATCATCCTCATTTGGGTGTATCTGCCTTCTCCTGCTTTAAAATCCTCACCAAACACCGATAAATAGAGACTTCGGTGACCTGCCACATTATCGTTTACCTCATCTCCTTTATAGGTGGCTCCAACTGCATAAACATCTTCCGGTCGTCCCATCAGTAGGGCATCCACCCCATTTTTACTGAAAAATGCGAGCGGCATTCCGTATCGTCTTCCTATGGCCATTCTCCAAAAAAAACGTCCTTTTTGGTGACGGCCATCGGTAAGAAGGTTTGCACCAGCCTCGTTGCGGGGAAAAAAAGGCCAGATTCTATGAATCATCGGCTGATCAATCAGCCGGATTTGTTCCGGAACAACCGGGCCAAACTCTTCGGTTGCCACATATACACCCGATTCAAATCCGGGTGCCAGATAGGCCGACAGAAGAATTTCGAATCCCGGGTAGTTGCTAAGCGTTTCGACCCACATATCCATATCGATAATATTCGGTTCCTTGAATGTAAATTTGACTTTTACTTTGGCCTGTCGTCGAATTGTAGGCATCCAAGTGAGGCTAATACCATCCTCCCCAGGTTCCAGTTCGGCTTCTTCAACACGCAGCTCGGTAAGGTATCCACCTTCGATGAGCACGCGGAAAAAATTCAACATACCTGCGCCCGCCATGCGTTCTCCGTCCGGACTGATCATCATGCCAGTTGGTTTGTATATTACATTGCTGAAATGATGACTTTTACCAGGCCCGGGGTTTTGTTGCATATCACAATTAAGTACGCCGGATATATCTGATAAAGAAAACTCCATTTCTTTTTTTTCCGGATTCCAGGAACATGGTGACTGACTTCTAGCATTAAATGAGACGACCAGAATAAGAATCAGAAAGAGCCTTGCTTTTTTTACTTTTTTGTAATCCATATTAATGCATTATTTTTTGCCTAAATATATTGAATTTCAATCTGTATTTTGCCTTAAAATTAATTTATTGAGTTAGTCTATACAAATTCCCAAAAAACAAGATTAATAAATATTTTCTGGAAATTTTACAGCACGATTTTTCTTTGTTTTTAGTTTGCGAACTTTTCAATAATAAAAATTACAACAAAGAAACCGCTCCTTTTGAATAACTAGTATAATCAGCGATCGCATGAATTAGAGAATTTAAGAACCCGCTTTTTTTTTAAATTTTATATAGTGTGAAAGTGTAGAAAAAGAAAGACCACAAACCATGGTCTCTAACTAGGCTAATGTTTCGGCAGACAAGTATTGTCCATCGTCTATGGTCTAAAAAATTGTACCCGGAGCCGGAATCGAACCGGCACGACCATTACTGGTCATCCCGAAGCCTCGGGACGCGTCTACCTATTACTCGCGCTCCTTCGTCGCGCTCATGAGCTCGTCCTTCGTCCTCGGTTCCGCCACCTCCCCTCAAAAAGAAAGACCACAAACTATGGTCTACTGTCCATCGTCTATGGTCTAAAAAATTGTACCCGGAGCCGGAATCGAACCGGCACGACCATTACTGGTCACTGGATTTTAAGTCCAGCGCGTCTACCTATTCCGCCACCCGGGCAACGCTTATATTTTTTATTGTAAAGGAATGTATATGCTTCTATTTGATTCTTTCTCGGCGGTAGCTCTCATCCTTCGGCTGCTCGGTTCCGCCACCCGGGCAACGCTTATATTTTTTATTGTAAAGGAACGTATATGCTTCTATTTGATTCTTTCTCGGCGGTAGCTCTCATCCTTCGGCTGCTCGGTTCCGCCACCCGGGCATTTGGAAAGGTAAATGTTTTTTAAGCGTTGCAAATTTAAACAAATATCTTTTAGTAAAAAATATCCCGACAATAAAAGCTCATCTGAATGCAAGATTTATTTTATACAAAGACCTTTTAGGCTTTCTTCCACATCTCCCGGAGTACTCATTATCTTAGTAAATGTCCCCATAGTAAGCTCCGGCCAGTATAAAGCGAACCTGAAACGTCCATGTAACATACTGGCTTCATTGTCCATAAGAATAATCTCATAAGGCATAGCTGCCACATGGTCAGTCCCTATAATTGAGAGAAAGTTTGCCTCTCCGGTTCCTGTATCAAGCAAGCCTACCCCAAATACAGCCACCTTTTTGCCTGTAATAATGTTTTCATATACTTTAACAGTACTACCCTTCCCGGCTTTTAAATTGGCGCTGATTATTTTTACACCCTCTTCAAAGGATGAAAATTCCGCAAGTTTCACCGGATCAGTGAAATAGGGCATGCCCATCATATAATGATACTTCTGAAGTTCTTTCTCGCTTACATCCCCACCGAAACCAGACAGAGTCCCATTTAAAGTCTTTAAAGCATCTTTTGCCTGCTTACTCACTTCATTCAGGGCTGACGATAATGATGCATCCGACATTGCTGTCCTGAAATAGGCATTGAACATATAATCGGGATTTAACATACTAAGCTTTACC
This sequence comes from Bacteroidales bacterium, assembly GCA_021740585.1. Lineage (GTDB taxonomy): Bacteria > Bacteroidota > Bacteroidia > Bacteroidales > JAGLSB01. The sequence continues at coordinate 629 of JAIOZM010000004.1, read as the reverse complement.
TGATTACCACTACTTACTAAACCAACCCTCAATACTCCACCCAGCAAACCCCTGTCTTTTACTCTTGATGCGCTGGATATTAATGCTTTGCTACTAAATACAATTACATATAAGCTTTTGTCATTGCCTGGATGGTACTCACCCAGGATGTCGAAGCCTTCAGTTGCAAGTTTAGAGTTAACCGACTCTGCAAGCTCCAAAATATCTCCCGACTTGCTTCCCAATGAGTAAAACGGAGGAATAGCAAAAATACCGGCAGACACCATTAGTGATATTATAAACACACTTAATAATTTCTTCATATTATTTGTTTTTTGTTTGGGTAAAAATAAGGATTCTGTCGTGGAAAAAGCAAAGGCTGAGAGTAATTATTGTAAAGATAAGTTTCGAGGGGGATGGGTGCTGGGCGGTTCATAAGCCTGCCGAAGGATTCCCGATAGCGTTGTAGAACTTAAGCCCAAAATTAATATTCTTTGAAACGACCATCTGTTCCTCCCCTATATTTGTGCCATATGGCAATGGGATGTAGATAAAGTTCTTTGACATAATTGTTAAATTTGTTGATACACTCTCTTTCGGGGGATGAAGTGAAGGCGTAGCCGGAGCGAAATCCCCCGAAAGAGACAAGT
>JAIOZM010000063.1 GCA_021740585.1 Bacteroidales bacterium | reverse complement strand
GGATAACTCTGTAGTAATTAAAATACAGGATGGGAATAAAACCATTCCTATCGGGAAGTCCTATAAAGAGAGTCTTATGAACGACATCAATCTTATCATTAAGTAATTCATGCTTTCAAATCGAAAATTATTTCTTGAATATTTGGCTCAAACTTCACCTTCGCCTTCTATGCTTGAAGTAGAAAAAGCAAAGGGAGTTTTTATCTACAGTCCAAGTGGAAAAAAATATTTTGATCTTATTTCCGGTGTAAATGTTTCTTCTGTGGGTCATTCTCACCCCAAAGTTATTGAAGCTATTAAACTGCAGGCAGATAATTATTTGCATACCATGGTGTATGGTGAACTGATTCAGTCACCTCAAATAAAATTTGCCGAGCTCCTTATTTCCTATTTACCCGATAATCTGGAATCGGTTTATTTTGTAAACTCAGGTGCTGAAGCGATTGAAGGCGCCATGAAATTAGCTAAGCGCTATACAGGACGGACAGAAATCATTTCTTTTAAGAATGCTTATCATGGCAGCACACAAGGTGCACTTTCCATTTTTGGAGGTGATTATCTAAAGCAAGCATACCGGCCATTGCTGCCTGGAATTCGGCATCTTGACTTCAATGATTTTGATCAACTTCAAAGAATAGGACCCGAAACCGCAGCAGTTGTGGCAGAAGTGTTGCAGGCAGAGGCAGGAATGATTCAACAGCAGGCAGGTTTTCTTGAAGCTTTGAGAAAAAGATGCGATGAAATGTCTTGCCTGTTAATTCTTGATGAAGTTCAGACCGGTTTTGGTCGGATCGGAAGTATGTTCGGATTCGAATCTTATAATATTGTACCGGATATCTTAGTCCTTGCTAAAAGTCTGGGTGGAGGTATGCCATTGGGAGCATTTATTTCCTCGCGGGAAATTATGGAAGTACTTAGCTACTCTCCTGAGCTTGGCCATATTACAACATTTGGAGGTCACCCGGTGTGTTGCGCTTCCGGAATGGCTGCTATGGAAGTTATTTTGGATGAAGATCTGGTACATTGTGCCCTCGAAAAAGAAACCGCATTCAGGGAAAAATTGAAAAATCCTGCAATTCAGGAAATCAGAGGCAGGGGATTAATGCTGGCTCTTGACTTTAAAAATAAGGAGTTTATGCTCCGGGTAGTGAAGTGTGGGTTTGAGGAAGGTTTTATTACCGATTGGTTTTTATTTTGTGATACGGCTATACGAATTTCACCTCCTCTGAATATTAGCTATGATGAGATTGAAGAAGCAACACTTTTGCTTGATTATTGTATTAATAAGGTAAAAAGCCAATAATTTCTGATTGCCCGCGTTTAATCATAATCCTGAAAAGTATCATCTATAGGCCATAATTCAAATTTTATGAAATCACTCTTTTTATTCTCTGCTCTTATTCTAATTCAATTTCAACTGTTTTCCCAGAATAATTTGTTCGAAACGGAAAGAAAGTTGAAAGTCCTTTTTGATAGTATTTATAAATTGCCGGATACATCGGAAAGAGAATTATTGAATAATGAAGTTTTGACTTTGTTTAAAGAGGGGTTGATGCAACCGGAGGCCATTTATTTTAAGTGGAATAAACTTAATATGATTGGTAAAGTTTATTCTGAAGATGAGAAGTTGATGATATATACCTGGCATCTCCAACAAAAAAATGGAAAATACAAATACTATGGATTTATTCAATATAAGCCGGGGAAATCTAAAAAGGGACAACATAATATAATTGTTCATACCTTAACCGACAGATCTGATGAGATGAAGAATCCTGCACTTTTAGAGCTTACTGAGGAAAATTGGTTCGGGTCACTTTATTTCGGAATCAAGACTTTTGAGAACAGACGGAATTCATTGTATGCTTTATTCGGATACGATTTTCATGATAATTATTCCCAGAAAAAACTGATTGAAATACTGGAGTTTGACAAAAATGGCAATGCAATATTTTCAGGGAAATTTGATATGGATTTTCAGGAATTTAAGAGAATTATTTTTGAGTATTCAGATAATATTGCCATGACTTTGCGATATGACGAAAGGCTGGATCGCATTATTTACGATCATTTAGCTCCTTTTGAGCCAATATTCACCGGTTCTTACAGATTCTACGGACCCGATGGATCCTATGATGGTTTAAAATTCAATAAATCGGTTTTTCATCTCGAAAAAGATGTAGATGCACGAAACGACTAACTTTTCCGCAGATTTTTCCTTTTAAATATGACTTCTTGTCAGTTTAGGCCTAATGGCACATACTTTGCCAAAAGGGAATCATATGTTTAATTATTAAAATTTTGAAAATGCAAAAAGGTAAAATTAACGTAACTACTGAGAATATTTTCCCCATAATTAAGAAATTCTTGTATTCCGATCACGAAATCTTCCTGAGGGAACTGGTTTCAAATGCTGTTGACGCCACGCAAAAATTAAAAACGCTTGCCTCTATAGGAGAATTTAAATCAGAGCTAGGTGATCAGACTATCATGGTAGAGTTGGATAAAAAGAAGAAAACGCTTAAAATTACCGATAAAGGAATTGGAATGACAGCCGAGGAAGTTGAGAAGTATATCACCCAAATCGCTTTCTCCAGTGCTGAAGAATTTCTCGAGAAGTATAAGGAAAAAGGTAATGCCATAATTGGTCATTTCGGACTAGGTTTCTATTCAGCTTTTATGGTTTCGGAAAAGGTTGAATTGGTTACAAAATCGCATCAGGAAGGTGCAAAAGCTGTAAAATGGGTTTGCGACGGTAGTCCTGAATATAGTATCGAAGAAACAGAAAAAGAAGGATTCGGAACCGAAATAACCTTATTTATTGATTCAGAGTCGAAAGAATTTCTTGAAAAAGACAGGATTAGTGGTATTTTGAATAAGTATTGTAAATTTCTTCCCGTTGAAATTGCCTTTGGGAAAAAAACAGAATGGAAAGACGGTAAAGAGGTTGAAACCGATAAGCTGAATATTATTAATGATCCAAAACCTTTATGGACAGTAAAACCTGTTGACGCCAAAGAAGAGGATTACGATAAATTTTATCACAAACTTTATTCAGGAGTTGATGCGCCTCTTTTTAATATTCACCTTAATGTTGATTATCCTTTCAACCTTACCGGTATCCTGTATTTCCCTAAAATCAAGAATAATATAGAAATACAAAAAAATAAGATTCAGTTATACAGCAATCAGGTATTTGTTACCGATTCAGTAGAAGGTATCGTTCCAGAATTTTTAATGCTTCTTCATGGTGTGCTCGATTCACCCGATATTCCATTAAACGTTTCAAGATCATATCTTCAAAGCGATTCGAATGTGAAGAAAATATCCAATCACATTATGAAAAAAGTGGCCGACAGGCTTGAGGAGATTTTTAAAGAAAAAAGATCGGATTATGAGAAGAAGTGGGATGATCTGAAGTTGTTCATTACCTATGGAATGATCTCCGAAGAAAAATTTTATGAAAAAGCAGTAAAATTTGCCCTTCTGAAAAATACAGATAATAAGTATTTCACCTTCGATGAGTATAAAGAGCTTATCAAGAGCAATCAGACCGATAAAAATAAAAGTATCGTTCACCTTTATGCCAGCGACATTGAGAAACAACATAGTTTTATTGAGAAGGCAAAAGCAAAAGGATATGATGTATTGGTTTTGGATGGACAACTTGACTCGCATTTTGTTAATCAATTAGAGCAAAAGTTGAGCGATTGCCGATTCGTTCGTGTGGATGCTGATGTGGTTGATAAACTCATTGAAAAGGACGATGTAAAAGCTTCTCACTTAACTGCTGAACAAAAAGCTGAAATGTCGGAGGTTTTTGAAAGCGCGATCGTTTCATCCGACAATTACATTGTTAGTTTTGAGGCACTTGGTGAAAGTGAAAGTCCGGTTATAATCACTCAGAACGAATTTATGAGAAGAATGAAGGATATGTCGCAACTCAGCGGAGGTGCCGATGCATTCTACGGTTCATTGCCAAACAGCTATAATTTGGTCGTTAATTCAGATCACCCCCTGGTGAATAAACTAATGGAGCAAAAGGATAAGAAACTGTCCAAAAAAATTGATGAAGTAAAATCAAAATTATCTCCATTAACCGAAGAAAAAGACAATTTGAAAAAGTCTCATGAAAAGCTGAAGAATGAAGAAATTCCGCAAGCTGACAAAGACAGGATTGCAGAGCTGGAAAAAGAAATTTCTAGTCTTGAAGAGAATAAGAGAGAATTTCTAAAAGATTTTGGCTCAAACAACAAACTGGCCAAACAAATGATTGATCTGTCACTGCTGGCCAACAATATGTTATCGGGTAAAGCCTTAACCGATTTCGTGAAAAGATCTGTGGAATTAATTAAATAATTTAATTGTTTTAGGGGGGGACGTTGCATGCAACGTCCCTAAAACAATTCTTTTACCTACGGACGTTGCATGCAACGTCCCTAAAACAATTCTTTTACCTACGGACGTTGCATGCAACGTCCCTAAAACAATTCCTTTACCTCCTCCTTCAAAAAATTAATAGCACTGGACGTCGGTGAATGACCCAGCTCAATGGCGTTCTCAATAATTCTTTTACTTAGAACAGTTGCATTTTCTTTGGGATTTATTTCCGAGGCACTCATATTTATGAGCTTAACCATTTCTGTTTTGGCCGATTTAATTTTCTCCCACGCGGCAATGCTGATGTATGTTTGCTGAGCCAGATTATGATCAAATTCTGTTCTGATTGCCGATATTAATTCATTCTGCATTTGTGATACAGTAAGATTTGCAGAATTTAACCGCATCACCAATACATCCGGCGATAATCTTTCGAGTAATAAAATAAGTCTTTCGTATGCCTGCAGTCTCAAAGGCAGAACAGAGTCCTTCTGATTCATTCCAAATTCAAATCTTCTTTTTTTATCTTCGTTTCTTAAAAACATTTTAATCATCGAATATGACGCTAACAATACGATAAGGGCAGGTAGCGTGTACTTTATAATTTCTAAAATAGTGTCCATGTTTAAAATAATTTATAACTAAATATTGATAATCGGTTACGATTTGATAAAATAATAGTAATTTTGCATGTGAAATCAAAAAAGCCTAATTTCGACCAACAATTACAAAAATTACACTTATTCATTAATTTTTTCTGTTTGTAAGACATCCATATCCAATAAACAGACAAAAACCTAATAAAATTACAATATATGGAAAATGTTTCAAAAAGATTAGCAAGTTTATCACCTTCTGCTACAATTGCAATGAATCAGAAGAGCACTGAGATGAAAAATAATGGTATTGATGTGGTTAACTTAAGTGTTGGAGAACCTGATTTTCCAACCCCAGATAATGTGAAAGCTGCGGCAAAGAAAGCAATTGATGAGAATTATTCCTTTTATGCACCGGTTCCGGGTTATCCGGCTTTGAGGAAAGCCATTGTTGAAAAATTTAAGAGGGAGAATAATCTGGAGTATACTGCGGATCAGATCGTAGTTTCAACAGGAGCGAAGCATTCCATTGCCAATGTGTTAATGTCGATTATTGATCCGGGTGATGAAGTAATAGTTCCATCACCATATTGGGTAAGCTATCCTGAGCAGGTTAAAATTGCTGAAGGTGTTAATGTAATTGTTGATGCCGGTATCGAAAGTGAATATAAGATTACTCCCAAACAACTGGAAAATGCCATTACTTCCAAAACCAAAGCTCTTATGCTTTGTTCACCTTCAAATCCATCCGGATCTCTGTATTCCAGAGAAGAATTGGCTGCATTGGTGGAAGTTTTAAAAAAGCATCCCGATGTATTTATTATCTCTGATGAAATTTATGAGCATATTAATTTTTCAGGAACACATGTGAGTATTGCAGAATTCCCTGAAGTATTTGATCGTACGGTTGTGGTTAATGGGGTTTCGAAAGGATATGCTATGACCGGTTGGAGGATAGGATATATTGGTGCTCCACTATGGATAGCCAAAGCTTGTTCAAAATTACAGGGTCAGATGACCTCAGGAGCAACTTCTATTGCTCAAATGGCTGCTATTGAAGCGCTTAATGGTGACCAAAGCTGCATTGCGGATATGAAAATGGCTTTCAAAAGAAGAAGAGATTATGTACTCGACAGAATGAGTAAGATACAAGGAATTAAGTGCACCGTTCCTGATGGAGCCTTTTATGTCTATCCTGATATGAGTTTCTATTTTGGGAAAAAGAATGGTTCCGAAAAAATAAACTCGTCTATGGATCTTTGCCTGTATCTCCTTGAAAAAGGTCGTATTGCTACTGTTCCCGGATCTGCATTTGGTTCTCCAAACAATGTCAGAATATCCTATGCTACTTCAGATGAAAATCTTGTGAAGGCTATGGACAGACTGGAAGAGGCTTTGAAGGGACTGGTATAAATAAGCTACCATTCCTCCGATTTACGGGTAATATAAGCAGAATAATCTTTAATTACGGGTTTGTAAACCTGCTCGAATAGGGGCGATGAAATTAAAAAATCGGCTGTCGATCTGTTGCACGCAGTCGGAATATTATATAAAGCAGTAATTCTAAGTAATGCCTTGACATCAACGTCATGGGGTTGGGCTTGCATGGGATCCCAAAGAAATATCATTACATCGACCTTATTTTCTGCTATTAAAGCTCCTAATTGCTGATCACCTCCAAGTGGGCCTGATTTTAGTTTTATAATGTTAATACTTGTAAAACCAGATTCTTTATTTTTCTTATTTATAGTTTCTTCAACGAGTCTCCCGGTAGTTCCGGTGCATATTAAACTATGATGACGAAGAGTTTCCCAGTTATGCTGCACCCATTCCATTAAGTCTTTTTTTCTGTTATCGTGGGCAACCAGGCCAATTCGTTTTATCTTTTCCATGTATTTTTTTTTACAAATATACTTTGATTGTCCGGTAGATGAAAATATTTTGGTAAATTGAAGTTTAAAAAAATGTTATTTTTGCATGAATATGTTTATTTATGATTAAGAAAAAAACCAGCCGAAAGTCACCAGCCTATATGAAATTCTCCCTTTGGGTGGTCTTTATTGGTATTGTTGTGTCATTGTTTATTCTGTTTAAGTTATACAGGGCCATTTTTGGTCCTGGTTTCAGTACAATAGACGGAAGCTCTAAAATCATTTATATCCCTACCGGATCAGTATATGAGGATGTGGTCTCGATTTTGGAAACAGAGCAGATTATTTCCGATAAATCTGACATTGAATGGATAGCGAAAAAGAAAAATTATCCCAATAATGTTAAGCCTGGCCGCTATCGTATTCATTCAGGTATAAATAACAATGATTTGTTCAATATGCTTCGATCAGGCCGACAGGAAACCATTCAACTTAGTTTTAATAATCTAAGGACAATGAAAGATCTTGCGGAAAGAGTCTCTGAGCAACTTGAGCCTGATTTTGAAGATTTCCATAATTATTTTAACAGTCAGGAAGTGATTGAAAGTAAAGGTTTTAAGTCCGGTACTTTCTCTGCTATGTTTATTCCAAACACCTACGAGTTTTATTGGAATACAAGTCCGGAAGATTTTGTAGACAGAATGAGCAGGGAATATATAGCATTTTGGTCAGCCGGCCGGGAAAAAAAAGCTGCAAAACTTAATCTGACAAAAGTTGAAGTAATTACCCTCGCTTCAATAATCGATCAGGAAAGTCTTTATGATGATGAGAATGCGAGAATTGCGGGAGTTTTCATTAACCGAATTCGTCAAAAAATCCCTCTTCAGTCCGATCCTACAATAATTTTTGCACTTCAGGACTATAGCATTAAAAGGGTGCTGAATAAACACAAAGCAATTAACTCACCATATAATACATACAAAAACAGAGGTCTTCCCCCGGGGCCTATAAGTATTCCTTCAATTTCAGCTATCGATGCTGTTTTGAATTTCGAACAACACAATTACCTGTATTTTTGTGCAAAACCCGACTTTTCCGGCTATCATAATTTTGCCTCAACCCTCAGTCAACATAACAAAAATGCACGTTTATACCAAAAGGCGCTCGATCAACGGAAAATTTATAGATAAAAGTCATAGTATACATAATTTTTGTAAATTCGTGCTATATGAAGACAATAAAATTTGGCACCGACGGATGGCGGGCAATTATAGCACGTGAATTTACAAGTGAAAATCTGGTGAGACTTAGCTTGGCTGTATCTACTTGGTTATTAACAAAATATACAGATTCAAAGGTTGTTATTGGTTACGATTGCCGGTTTGGAGGAGACATGTTTTCCATGGATGTTGCTAAAACATTGGCCAACAGAGGGATAAAGGTAATTTTATCGGATAAGTTTACATCAACTCCTGCCGTATCTTTGGCTGTCAGGGAATGGGGGGCTCAGTTAGGAATTGTAATTACTGCAAGTCATAATCCATATAATTATAATGGTTTTAAACTGAAATCTTCATTTGGAGGACCATTATTTGACGATGATATTAAAGATATTGAGAACCTGGTAAATTATGAGAATCAGGTGGATTTGGATTTGATTAAGACAGAAGTTTTGATAGAGAAAAACCTTATAGAAATCAAATCTCTCGATGAATTGTATATAAACCATCTCAGATCGAACTTCAATGTCGAATTACTTAAGAAATCTGCTTCACAGATAGCTTTCGACCCGATGTATGGAAGCGGTCAGAATATTCTTCCGGCTTTCATTCCCGGGATCAATGTTATCCATAAGAAACAAGATTTTTTCTTTGGGAAAACGTCACCCGAACCGCTTGAAAAAAATTTAACTGAATTTAGTAAGTATATTATTAAAAATGAGGATATTAAGTTAGGTATTGCCGTTGATGGCGATGCTGACCGGATAGCACTTCTGGATGGTGAAGGGAATTATATTGATTCACACCATATCATACTTTTATTAATTCATTATTTAGCAGGTTATAAGAAGCAAAAGGGGATTATTGTTACAGGATTTTCTTCCACAGTTAAGGTTGAAAAGCTGGCAGAATATTATAGATTACCTGTGAAAAGAGTTAAGATAGGCTTTAAGCAAATTGCTCACTGTATGCTCAAAGAGGATGTTTTAGTAGGAGGGGAGGAATCGGGAGGTATAAGTGTTAAAGGTCATATGCCGGAAAGAGATGGGATTTGGATGGCTTTACTTATCTGGGAATGGATGGAAGAGACCGGAAAGTCTTTGAACGAATTAATCGGGGAGATCTATAAACTTACCGGGAAGTTTGCATTTTCGAGATCTGATCTTACTATCGATAAACAATTGAAAGCAACCGTTCTCTCAAACTGTTTAAAAAATAAATATACCCGTTTCGGTGAATATACTATTGTAAAATATGATGATTTGGATGGTTTTAAATATTACTTTAATGATAATACATGGTTAATGATCAGACCATCGGGCACTGAACCGGTTTTAAGAACTTATGCCGAAGCTGAAACTCCTGAAGAAGCGAATAAAATATTAAAAATTGCTGAGGAAATTATCAGGAATTCTTAAATCAGATTTACCTCCCTGTTTATCTTTATTTGAAATTTTTCGAAAACAGAATTTTGGATTTTTTTTGATAATTCCAGTATTTCATTACCGGTTGAATTTCCATAGTTAACAATTACTAAAGCCTGGTTTGGCCATGTACCGCAATCCTTTATTCTTTTTCCTTTCCATCCTGATTGCTCTATTAACCAGGCTGCCGGAATCTTTATCCCTTCTTTGGATGGAAATGAGGGGATATTCGGGAACTTTTCTTTTAATAGCTGAAATTCATGTGCCGAAATCACAGGGTTCTTGAAGAAACTGCCCACATTACCGAACTTTTTTGGGTCAGGCAACTTTGAATTTCTAATTTCAATAACGGATTCCCTCATAGCCCTGATATCCTGTGTTTTTTTGGATTGAAATACCTCAGAAAGCTGACCGTAATTGGCATTTATTACAGGTTTTTTATCAAGACGGAAAACAACAGCTGTAATAATAAATTTTCCTTTCCATTCATTCTTAAAAATACTGTCCCTGTAATCGAAATGACATTGAGCATTGGGAATCTTACGAATAAGGGTTTCACCCATCATGAATCCTTCAACCCATAAGATCCTGTCTTTTACTTCAACCCCGTAAGCGCCGATATTTTGTACAGGTGAGGATCCTACAGAGCCGGGAATTAAGGAGAGATTTTCCAGCCCTCCCCAACCATGATTAACACAATATTCAACAAAACCATCCCAATTTTCCCCACAATAGGCTCTGATTTTAACTTCTTCAGAATCTTCTTCAATGATTTCCTTACCAAGAATTTCAGGATGCAAAATCAGACCCTGATAATTTCCGGAAAAAAGAATATTACTTCCTTCACCCAGAATTAAAATATCCAAATTTTGATGTAAGTTGCAGATTTCAGTTAATTCTTCGATGGTTGAAGGATTTGCATATTTTTTTGCGAAAACTTCTAATCCAAAGCTGTTGAGCTCTTTAAGCGACTTATTTTCAATTATATCTGTCATAATTCAATTCTTATCAGAGACTTAAAAACACAGGAGTTTTAGCTTCGCTGAGCTCGTAAACCCGGTTCTTTCAGGCACTAATTGCAAAGATAGTCTTTCAAAAACTAAAGAAATGGATTCTTTTCCCTATTTTTTTTAACTTCGCAGCCAATATTTTACATTGAAAAAGAAAATTTACATTAGCGTTATAAATGATCTGGTTACAGATCAGAGGGTTCAACGGATTGCTGCCAGCTTAAGCAAATCTGATTATACGCCTTTTCTGCTGGGTCGTAAACTGAGGAAATCTCCGGCTTTAATACTTAATGGGGTCGAAATAAAACGCTTTAAACTACTTTTTAATAAGGGTTTTTTGTTTTATGCGTTTTTTAATATCCGGTTGTTTTTCTTTTTAGTCAGCAGGAGAGGGAAAGGAATTCTTCTTTCTAACGATTTAGATACCCTTCCGGCAAATTACCTGGTTTCCAAAATCAGAGGATGGAAATTAGTATACGACAGCCATGAGTACTTTACAGAGGTTCCTGAACTTAGCAACAGAAAATTAGTGCGTGCCTTTTGGCTTCAACTCGAAAGATTTCTTGTGCCGGGTGTCAATTTGGCATATACTGTAAATGATACTTTGGCTAAAATGTATTCTGCGAAATATGGGCTTAAATTTCATGTGATCAGAAATGTTCCGGGAAAAGTTTCTGTAATGACAACATATGATCTGCCCCCCGGGTTTTCCGGAAAGAAAATTATTTTATATCAGGGAGCAATCAATAAAGACCGGGGACTGGAGGAAATTATCAGCCTAATGCCCAGACTGGATGATACAGTTTTGGTTATTGCCGGTGAAGGCGATATTTCAGTTAAATTGAAAGAGCTTGTGGTTAAAGAAGGACTGGAATCCAAGGTTCATTTTACCGGAAGGCTCTGTCCGCAAAAACTACATGCACTAACTAAACGGGCTGATCTGGGTATTTCTCTGGAAAGAAAGTCGAATTTGAATTATTATTATGCTTTGCCAAATAAATTATTCGATTATATAATGGCTTCTGTACCTGTTGTATGTTCAGGCTTTCCTGAGATGAAGAGAATAATCGATGATTTTAAAGTCGGAATGTCAGTTAAATCAGACAACAAGGAACTGCTTTATGAAATTTTGTATGAAGTTTTGCATAATACCGAAAAAAGAAAGGAATGGCAGGAAAATTGTATCCTTGCTTCTCAGGTTTTAAATTGGGAACTTGAAGAAGAAAAACTCATTGCTGTTTATTCCGAATTAGGTTTAGTTTTTCTCCCCAAATAAGTTTCCGTTTTAATTCTTAACTCCAATTCAAGGGATAATTTGTTTTATATTGCATTTTATCATTGAAATTGTAGCTTGGATAATAAAATAGTAACATAAAAACTGAATATGAATAAATTAATGAATAAAGTTAGCACGGTCATTACAGCTATTTTTTTTATAGCCTTTTCAGCAAATGCGCAAATGCAGTTTAAGGAAATAGTTACGCAGAGTGATTGGGAAACTGCAGTTAAAGAAGCCAATGAAACTGGAAAATTACTTTTTCTCGATATTTATGCAACCTGGTGTGGTCCATGCAAATACCTCGAAAGTAATATTTATCCTGATGTTGAATTAGGAAAGTATTATAATTCCCATTTTATCAATCTTAAATTAGATGGTGAAACTGAGTTTGGCAGAATGAAGGTAATGCAATACGGATTGCAAGCTTATCCGACCATGTATTATTTGAGTAGCTCAGAAGATATGCTTGCCAAAGTAGTTGGCGTTAAACAAGCACCTGAGCTAAATGCCTTTGGTGAGAAGGTTGTCAGGAATTCAGATAAATTGGTTGAGTTTAAAAGAGATTATAATAATGACAAACTAAAGGCTCCGGAGCTTATGGCTTATAGAGAGCTTTTGCTTGAGTTTGATCAGAAGGAACAGTCTGATGAAGTGTCGTCTAAAATTATTCCATCCCTAACCGAAGCGGATATTCTGAATCCAGAATATAAAAGTATCATTATAGGAGCCAAAACAGATTTGGACGGAAAGATATTTAGCTTGATAAAAAGCAATTTTGAAGGCTTTAAACTATTATGGACAGAAGAAGAAATGGGCCAGATCTTTGGAAATATTTTTGATGCTTCTCTGAATATGGCTATTTCAAATCAAGATCCCGGGTATAAAGACCGAATTATTGCTGAATTGCTTCCCTTATTTCAGGATACTCCTGAGAGTGTTAAAAATGCTGAATACATCACAAATAAGCTTTATTTTGCTAATACCGGTGACTGGAAAGGCTTTTCAGAATTGGTTATGGCACTTTACAATACCGGTTTTTCCAACGATGATGCCTTTTTGTATCAGGAGTCATTCGATATCGTAAATAATTACGCCCGTTCACCCGAAGCATTAGCCTTTGCACTTGAACTTATGAATAAGGCAGTAGTAATTAATCCATCCTTCGATAATCTTATTATGATAAGCTATTTGAATGGAGCCAGTGGAAATATTGAAATTGCCCGCGAGTACTTATTAAAAGTTGAGGCAATGCCTTTAAACGATCAGCAAAAAAGTATTCTCAAGGAATTGCAAAATATTATCGATCAGGCAGGATAAGTTTTGCTGAGAATCTCTGAAACTTTAAAACTGGTTTCTTCACCTTTCTTTGGTTTTTACATTGATGGCGCAGGAACCAGTTTTTTTTTATAGTTTGGCGCTCACCTAAGAATCTAATTTTTTTTTGCCTCAAAATTCGCCATTTCTAATGAAAACTGGGATGGATGCGGTTCGGGTGGTGAACCTTTTTTGACATCACTGATGACAAAAATAATAAATGACTAATCAGATTTTCAGCCCACTATCTTCCTGTACGCCACAGGGTCGGTTATCCCCTCAGTATTGAAAATAAGAAAGGAAGAATCGTTTGTAATTGAAAGTTTTCCTTTTAAACCTTTCAATTCATCAGCCTCAAAAATTGCCAGATATGCAGCAAGTCCGGCTGCTCCCGACTCACAGCTTTCGATAGGGGCTGCACCTTTGTCAGGATTATTTAAAACTCTCATGGCTCTTTCAGCGTAGCTATCTGGAATACTTACAAGAGCATCGGCAAGATCATGAATAATCTCCCAGGCTGTTATGGATGGAGTTCCGCAATTTAGTCCAGCCATAATGGTCTGCTGACTCTTTTGCGTTTTTGATAATTTATTTTGTTTGGCCGACTCCAAAATACAATCCGACTCGTAAGGTTCTGCAATAATAAAACGAGGAGACTTTCTATTGTATTTCAATCGTAGGTAGAGTATCATGGAAGCCGCCCAGCTTCCCACCCCTGATTGGAGAATCACAAAATCAGGCATATTTTGCTTATTTGCATTTAGTTGAATTTCAATTTCTTTCAACATGGTGATATATCCCGCACTTATAAATTGTGGGATTTCTGTATAATTTTCAAAGGCTGTATCCTGAATCAAAACATAATTATTTTCAATTGCAGCCTTTTGTGCCGTTTGAACGGTAAGGTCGTAATCGCCATCTACAATGTTAACTCTGGCGCCTTCCTTTTTAATGTTTTCTATCCTTGCTTCAACCGTTCCGGCCGGCATAAACACCACAGCCTTCTGGTTAAATATTCTGGCACTCCAGGCTACAGACCGACCATGATTCCCATCTGTGGCAGTGCAAAAAACATGTTTCCCGGGGTATCTGTTTAAGTATGAATTGATTGCCCACGAAGCCCCAAGTGCCTTAAAGGCCCCGGTACCCATTCGCATTGATTCATCCTTTAATAAAATCCGGGTGTTTTTAAAAGCTGAAGAAAACGCTGAAAGCTCGATGAGTGGGGTAGGTGAGTAGGATTCTAATTGCTTATGAAAATGGAATATGGATTCACTAAAATATGATTCCAGACTGTAATTTTTAGGCTCACGAATTTTGTTGGAATTTATGTGCCAGTCGAAACCTGATTTTGGAAAAGTTTTCATAGGAATCAATATATATCCCGCAGGTTTTTAGTATCCGGAAAGCAAGGTTAAATGGTTACAAAAACCAATTGTAAAACTAAAGCCCGAGTTATAACTGCAGCAACATTTTTTCAGGATCTGATCCTTCAAAAAGCATTTTTTCAGGATTCTCTAAATATTCCTTAACCTTTACCAGAAATCCTACAGAATCTCTTCCATCAATAATTCTATGATCGTACGAAAGAGCAAGATACATCATGGGCCTGATCACCACTTCTCCGTTTATAGCCACCGGACGTTCAATTATGTTGTGCATGCCAAGGATGGCAGACTGAGGAGGGTTAATAATAGGAGTGGATAACATAGAGCCAAAGGTTCCTCCGTTGGTAATGGTAAAACTTCCACCGGTCATTTCTTCAATACTAATCCTGTTTTTTCTGGCTTTTCCGGCAAAATCGATAATTTGTTTCTCAATCTCTGCAAGACCCAATGTTTCAACATTTCGCAATACAGGAACCATTAAACCTTTATCGGTTTGAACAGCAATACCAATATCATAAAATAAAGGCTTCACAATTTCTTCCCCCTCAATTCTGCTATTTACATTTGGGAACTCCTGCAGCGCGCGGGTTATAGCTTTGGTGAAAAACGACATAAATCCGAGTTTAACTCCGTGTTTTTCAATAAAATCAGCCTGGTACTTTTTTCTCAAGCCAATAATCTTCGACATATCGGCTTCATTGAAAGTAGTAAGCATCGCAGTTTCATTCTTAACGGCAACCAAACGCTGACTTAATTTTTTTCGGAGATTGCTCATTTTGTTCCGTTCCTCATCCCTGGTAATCGCTTTAGTGTTAATCTGAGGAACCGGAAGTTCTGAATCCAGGCTGTGAATAACTGTTTTTACGTCTTTGCTGCTTAATTTCTTTAAGCCGTTTATAATATCTTCAGTACTTAGATTGTGTTCCTCCATTATTTTTTTTGCCAGAGGAGTGGTTTTGATGTTTGAGGTATTATCGGGAGGAGTATGGATTGGTTCCGGGTTTTGGTGGCTGCTCTGAGCTTGCCGAAGAGTTTCAGGTTTCAGATGCTGCACTGAGCTTGCCGAAGTGTTCTGTGTTTCGGGTTTTTGGTTTTTGGTGGGAGCGGAGTTCTCACCTGCTTTAGAGCTGTCGATTCGGCACACAATAGCTCCAACAGCAACTGTATTACCGGCTTCAATGAGTATTTCAACAACACCACTGGTATCTGCAATGAGGGGAAGGGTAGCTTTTTCTGATTCAATTTCACCGATTTCCTGATCTTTCTCCACAAAATCGCCTGTATTTACAAACCAGTTTGCCATTTCAACCTCTGAAATGGATTCACCCGGACTTGGTACTTTAATTTCAATCAGCATTGGATTGTTTCTTTTATAATTTATTGTAAAAATAGTTATTTATTTCTCTTTGACAGCTCCTTTTCCTTTTCAGTTGTGTTCCGGAATTGCTCCTTTCAAACGCTGTTTGAATCAATAAACTCCATATCTGATATAAACCCAACCAGAAACCTCTTCAACCAGAAACTTACTCTTCTTTCATCCTTAAATTATCAAAATAATAATGTTGCTTTAGCACTTCTTTTCGTGAACTTCCAACAACGCATTGTAATCCGCAATATTTATTTTTAAGTGCACAATCGCATCTTCTGAATACTTTTGATAGAATTTCCTGTTGTTGCATTTCATGAATTTTAAATAATCCAACAGCAGTACTCCCGCTGGGTTGTCGTGTTACAGGAACGAGATTGTATTTTTTCATGGCATTCTGGATATAATACCATGCGCCCATATTTTCGGGTTCTTCCTGTACCCACAGACTTAGAAGGTTGTTTTTATATTTTTTAATAATTTCAGCAACTTCTGCTATTGGGAAGGGATGGAGTTGTTCTATCCTGATCACGGCAATATCTTTTGCTTCGAACTCAGTCTTTTTTGCCAGCAAATCGTAATAAATTTTCCCTGTACAAAAAACGATCCTTCGAACTTCACTAATAGTAACATCATTGTCGTCAATAACCGGTTGAAAGAAATTATTCTGAAGTTCATCGAGTGTTGAAATACAAAGCGGATGCCTTAGCAGACTTTTTGGAGTAAATACAACAATCGGAACCCGAAAATTACGTTTTAACTGAAGCCTGAGTAAATGAAACAGATTGGCTGGGGTGGTTGGATTTACGATTTGCATATTTCCTTTCGCTGAGAGTGCAAGGTAGCGCTCCATTCTCGCGCTGGAATGTTCCGGTCCCTGACCTTCAAATCCGTGTGGAAGGAAAAGTACCAATCCGTTCATTAAACCCCATTTTTCTTCAGCAGAACTTATATACTGATCAACAATTACCTGTGCTACGTTTGCGAAATCACCAAACTGTGCCTCCCAGATGGTAAGGGCTTGTGGTGTTGCCAAAGCATATCCGTATTCAAAACCCAACACTCCATATTCCGAGAGGTGGGAATTATATATTGTAAATTTCCCCTGCTTTTCTGAAATATTTTGAAGAGGAGTATAAACCTGGTCGGTGTCTTCAATAATCATAGAAGCATGACGATGCGAGAAGGTACCCCTTACGCTATCCTGACCGCTGATTCTAACATTGTGATTCTCTTCCAAAAGGGTGGCATAAGCCAGCAACTCACCCATGGCCCAATCTACCTTATTATCTTCAGCAAATTTGAGTCGGTCTTCGAGTAATTTTACTATTTTTTTGAAAAAAATCTTTTTTTCGGGAAGATGATTAATTGCTTTAGCCAAGCGTAAAAGTTCTTTTTTCGAAACTCCTGTCTTTACTTTTTTCTCGAAATCTTCAGGATCAGAATATTTTAGGTCTTCCCATTCAGATTTAAGAAACTGAGGTATAATAACTTTTTTAAGTTTTCTGGCTTCTGAAAGTTTCCCATCAAGAATGTTGTCAAAATCCTCTACAATTTCATTAAGCTGTTCTTCCGAATAAACCCCTTCCGAAAGAAGTCTTTTAGCATATATGTCTCTCGGATTTGGGTGAGTGGCAATGGCTTTATAAAGCAGTGGTTGGGTAAAACGTGGTTCGTCGCCCTCGTTGTGGCCGTATTTACGGTATGACAGGATGTCGATAAAAACATCAGATTTAAAGGTCTGCCTGTATTCTATTGCAAGTCGTAGCGTATGCGCCAGAGCTTCTACATCGTCACCATTCACATGAAAAATTGGCGATTTGGTTACCTTACCAATATCGGTTGAATACGTACTGGAACGCCCATCGAGGTAATTGGTTGTAAAACCAATCTGGTTATTAATTACCAGATGAATACTTCCACCCGTTTTATATCCGTTCAGATCTGCCATCTGAACAACCTCATAAACAACTCCCTGAGCTGAGATAGCCGCATCTCCATGAATAATGATGGGTACAAGTTTACTTGAATCTCCGTTATATTTCCCATCTATCCTGGCTCTGGCAACCCCTTCAATAACGGGTGTGGCTGATTCGAGATGGGACGGATTTGGCACCAGATTTAAAGTTACTTTTTTTCCTTGAGTAGTGGTAATTACATTACCATATCCTAAGTGGTATTTTACATCCCCGAGGTCAATCTTTTCCTCAAATGCTTCCCCTTCAAATTCCTTAAAGATTCTTTCATAAGGTTTCTGAAGAATATTGGCAAGAATATTTAACCGGCCTCTGTGGGCCATGCTTATAGAAAACTCTTCAACACCCATCTCTGCCCCAAAATCTATCGCTTCCCGGAGTCCGGGTACAATAATTTCTGCTCCTTCAAGGCTAAATCTTTTTTGTCCTGTAAATTTTTTATGAATAAAGTTTTCAAATCCCACAGCATGAACCAGATGACTGTATAATTCTTTCTTTTCTTCCGCAGAGAAAAAAGAAGTGTTTGCATTTTTTTCAATCTTATCCTTTAGCCATTTTAATTTTTCAGGGTTCCGGATGAACATAAATTCAGATCCTATTGGCCCGCAGTATATTTTCTCCAGTAATTTAATGATATCCCGTAAGCTGGCTTTGCCGATACCAATTTCTTTGCCTGCAAAAAATTCCTTGTCAAGCAGATCTGCACTTAAATCGTAATTTTCAGCATCAAGTGTCGGGAAATATTTCCTACGTGAACGTACGGGATTGGTTACAGTAAATAAATGGCCCCTTTTTCTGTATCCTTCGATAAGATTCAGTACTTTGAATTCTACATCGAATATTTCGGAGGCTGAATCAGCTTCCGCAAAATTTTTGGTAGCAAATTCGAATCCCTGGAAAAACTTAAACCAACTTTCATCAACAGATTCCGGATTAGCCTTGTATTTTTCATACAAGTCATTTATTGCGCTTAAGTCTCCATTTCCAAGGTATGATAAATCGCTCATTATAATTAATTGTTATGCTTTCAAAAATATAAAACTTTTAGTTCTTTTTCCCCTTTTAATAAGAATTTTAAAAATGGTACAGCATCATAACAGCATGATTTCCCTTTTTGTTTAAAATTATTTCGAAAAATGAAATCCATGTAAAATTGCCAACTAAAAATATTTTTTAGAACATGAAAAGAGCTTTTTGCCGTGCTACTTTATCAAAAAAAATTATCTTTGTGCTTTTTCAATATTTTCATTTCTAATATAATAACATATTAAAACTATGAAATTAGGAATTCTCAAAGAATCCCAGGGTGAGAACAGGGTAGCAATGTTACCTGAAACTGCTGAAGCTCTCACCAAATTAAAAGTAGAGGTATTGGTTGAAAAGGATGCGGGAAAATCTGCCTATGCCTCTGACAATCAATTTATTGATGCCGGGGCAAAAATTGATACCAGAGAAAAAGTTATCAGTCAATCGGATATTCTTGTTATGATTCAGCCTCCCACAGCTGCGGAAATCAAAAAGTTAAAAGAGGGACAAGTTGTTATTGCTGTTTTCAATCCTTTCTTCAATAAAGATATTGTTAATGCAACAGCAGCCCAGAATCTCACATCCTTCAGTCTTGATCTTGTACCCCGTTCAACCAGAGGTCAGGCTATGGATATTCTTTCCTCACAAGCTACCGTATCGGGTTATAAATCAGTTTTGGCTGCCGCAAATACAATGGATAAATTCTTCCCAATGTTTATGTCATCGGCCGGGACTATTAAACCAGCTAAAATGTTGATTCTTGGTGCGGGTGTTGCAGGTCTTCAGGCTATTGCCACCGCTCGTAAGTTAGGCGCTGTAGTTGAAGTTTTTGACGTAAGAGCTGCAGTTAAAGAAGAGGTAATGAGTCTTGGAGGTAAATTTGTTGAGGTTGAAGGTGCTGTTGATGATAAAGCTGCAGGTGGTTATGCTGTAGAGCAAACTGAAGAATTTAAGAAGAAGCAGCAACAAGCTATTCACGATCATGCCGTAAAATCTGATGTCGTTATTTGTACTGCTCAGATATTTGGACGTGAGGCTCCGGTTCTGTTGAAAAAGGAAACCGTTGAAAAAATGATGCCCGGATCGGTTATTATTGACCTTGCAGCCTCCACCGGTGGTAATTGTGAACTCACAAAAAATGGAGAAACAATTGAACACAATGGAGTGAAGATAGTTGGGAAATCAGATTATCCTTCCGATATGGCAACGGATTCAAGTCGTATGTTTGGAAAAAATCTCTTTAACTTCCTAAAGCTGATAATTAACGAAGAAGGAGGTCTTAATCTTAACTTCGAAGATGAATTGGTGGTTGGAACCTGCCTCACCAAAGATAAAGAGGTAGTTCATGAGAAAGTAAAAGAATTTGTAAAAAATTAAATTTTAATAATATGGAAACAGTATTAGGATCCTTCTGGGAATTCAGACAAGAGATATTTATAATTATCCTATCTGTCTTTCTCGGTATCGAAGTTATTTCCAAAGTTCCTTCCGTTTTGCATACGCCTTTAATGTCGGGAGCAAATGCAATCAGTGGTGTAATTATCATTGGAGGTATTATTCTCGTTGGTCATGCAGATACTACATTTGAATGGGTACTCGGAATATTCGCCCTTCTTTTTGGTACATTGAATGTGGCAGGGGGCTTTGTTGTTACAGACAGAATGTTAGAAATGTTTAAAAAGAAGAAAAAAAAGTAAAAAATGAATACTATGATTCTATTAAATATTCCTGAAACAGGAAAAATCGTTCTGGAATTCAGTTATCTTTTGGCAGCTATTCTGTTTGTAATAGGACTGAAATTTCAATCGCACCCCCATACCGCAAGAAAAGGAAATCTTTGGGCAGCTGCCGGTATGTTGCTGGCCATGATAACCACTTTATTTTTACATAAAGACGAAGCCGGAAATGCTATATCCACTACCAATGCAATTATTGTTGTAGCAACAATAATTGGTGGAAGTATTCTGGGTTCGGTTATTGCGAGAAAAGTTAAAATGACGGCAATGCCGGAATTGGTATCCTTTTTTAATGCATCTGGTGGAGCCGCTTCAGCCTTAGTAGCCCTGATCGAATATTCTAAAAATCCGGATTCTGCCATTCTGGTTACATTATTGGGACTTGTTATTGGAAGTGTGGCCTTTAGTGGGAGTATGATAGCATACGGAAAATTAGCAGGAAAAGTGGGAGACATTTTCTCAAAGGTAATGACATATATTAACTTGGTGTTTTTAGCGGGTATCATCATCATCATTGTTCTTGTAATCAGTGGTGGACAAACAGCTGATATTAAGCAGTACCTGGTATACGGATTACTTGCCCTTAGTCTTATTTATGGGGTGTCGTTCGTTATGCCTATAGGTGGTGCCGATATGCCGGTTGTGATTTCACTGTTGAACTCATTTACAGGTATAGCCGCTGCCATGGCAGGATTTATATATGGTAATGAGGCCATGAAACTTGGAGGTATCCTCGTAGGTGCAGCAGGGACTCTGCTAACACTTTTAATGTGTAAGGCAATGAACCGCTCACTTATAAATGTAATTATTGGATCCTTTGGTGGGGGTGGGGCTTCTTCCGATCAGGTTGCTGGTGCAATTAAAGAAGTATCCTTAAGTGATGCCAGCGTTCTGCTAAGCTATTCACAAAAAGTAGTTATTATTCCAGGTTACGGACTTGCTGTTGCTCAAGCCCAGCATATTTGTCATGAGCTCGAATCATTACTTGAAGCTAATGGGGTCGAAGTTAAATACGGTATTCACCCGGTTGCAGGTCGTATGCCCGGTCACATGAATGTTTTGCTGGCAGAAGCCGATGTGCCTTATGAAAAGCTGGTTGAAATGGACGATATTAATGCTGATATTGCTAATACTGATGTTGTTGTTGTAATAGGTGCAAACGATGTTGTTAATCCTGCAGCACTTAATGATCCTGGTAGTCCTATTTATGGAATGCCAATAATTCATGCTCATGAAGCGAAAAATATTATTGTAATGAAGCGAGGTATGGGAAAAGGATATGCTGCCATTGAGAACTTCCTTTTTTATGATGATAAGACAAGGATGTTGTTTGGAAATGCAAAGGACTCATTGCAAAAACTTGTGACAGAGATTAAAGCAATGTAATTATTTATATACAAAAAAGAAAGACTGCTTCTTTATGGGGCAGTCTTTTTTTTATTTATGATGCTTTTGTATTTTTTTGAATAAAATAATAAGGTTTTAAAGAGATCATGATATAATTCAAAATTTATTCCACTCGCTTAATTATTCATTTTGCAACCAATTCTAAAAATAGCAGTCTTAGGTTAGGAATTTATTATTTACACAAAAATAAAATTCATGATATACAATTATATATATCTGTTCATTCTTGACGAAGACACAATTTTTATTGATTAACTAATCGATCTTTTATCCGAATGAAAATTTACCTTGTTTCTTGTGAAAGGACAAAATTATTTATTCAGATATTCCGTAACCTTATTGTTAATAAGTCGTTAAATGAATATATTTTTTGTTAGTGGTTTTTTTTACTTTTAGGTCAGATTTTTTATGAGATTTAACGGAGGAAATAGTATTAATGCATTCAAGAGAAAGTCGTGGAGTGTTAATATTATGATTTTAATAGAATTATTATTTAAGCATATAGAAAGAAAATAAAACGGATTATAATTATAAAAGGAAGGATCTGGGAGTAGTTTCCCGATATAGAAGAATGAATAAGGACCATAAATATAACAATACAGCCTCTTCTGGTAGATACCAGAAGAGGCTTATAGGCTATAGAAAAGTGTGTGCCTTACTATATGTGTTTCTGTTTTTTGCTTTTTCTTCTAGTATTTATGCTCAGGTATCTAATGGTACCACTGGTGAATGGACTGACAATTCTATTTGGGTAGGAGGATCTGCTCCACCAACAGTAGATATACAAACCGATGTAACAATAAATGGATATGTTACTAGTGATGTAGGTCTTTCAACGAGGTTTAATAGAACCTTGTTGATAAGCATTGTAGATACTCTAGTAGTAAATGGTGATTTATTGATGGGTTTTAAAGGGGACTTATCTATTGGTTCTAATGGCTTGCTTATTGTTCTGGGTGACTATACTTCACAAAATCAAGTTAATGTAGTAAATGGCGGGAAAATGATTGTCACAGGAAAAGTGACCATACCTAACGGTTCTGCTGATTTTACTAATTCGGGGGCATTGTATGTTTTTGATATTGTTAACTCATCTTTCGGTAATAATAGTCCGGATTTAGTTTGCGATCCTATTACTGATTGTGTTTTTGACTCGACAATATTAGCAACTGATGACCCTGATCTTAATGATTTCTTTAATGAGGTTGCGGATCCGTGCTTTGGAATACCTTCTCAACCAACGATCACGGCAGGTAGCGCGACTACTTTCTGTGATGGAGGTAGTGTAATTTTGACTTCAAGTGCTGAAGACAGTTATTTATGGTCAACCGGGGAGACTACCCAAAGCATTACCGTTAGCACTTCAAGTAGTCTGACAGTTCAGGTAAGCGATATTAATGGCTGCGTCAGTCTGCCTTCCGCTCCTGAATCGGTAACGGTTAATCCATTACCTGTAGCTACCATCACTCCAGGTGGTGCCACAACCTTCTGCGCCGGCGGTAGCGTAACGCTCAGCTCCAATGCCGCAGCGAGCTATTTATGGTCTACCGGAGCAACCACCCAAGATATTACGGTAACAACCACCAGCAGTCCCACGGTAACGATCACCGATGGCAATGGCTGTGTAAGTCTGCCTTCAGCTGCTGAAGCGGTAACGGTTAATGCCCTTCCTGTAGCAACGATTACTCCAGGAGGCGCAACGACATTCTGCGCAGGTGGTAGTGTGACCTTAAGCGCTAATGCCGCAGCGAGCTATTTATGGTCTACCGGAGCAACCACCCAAGATATTACTGTAACAACCAGCAGCAGTCCCACGGTAACGATCACGGATGGCAATGGCTGTGTAAGTCTGCCTTCAGCTGCTGAAGCGGTAACGGTTAATGCCCTTCCTGTAGCTACCATTACTCCTTCAGGTGCCACCACCTTCTGCGATGGCGGTAGTGTTACGCTCAGCGCCAATGCCGCAGCGAGTTATTTATGGTCCACCGGAGCGACCACACAAGATATTACGGTAACCACCACCAGCAGTCCAACAGTTACTATTACTGATGGTAATGGCTGCGTCAGTCTGCCTTCAGCCGCAGAAGCGGTAACGGTTAATGCCCTTC
>JAIOZM010000062.1 GCA_021740585.1 Bacteroidales bacterium | reverse complement strand
TCCGGCATCGCGGGCCACCAGCGGACAAACAACCTGATAATTACCATCAATATGAGCCCGGGCCTCGTATCCCATGGATCTGATTTTTTCGGCCAACTCAACAGCAATGGTCCCGGCATTAAGATATTGCCTCGACGATTCAAGTACAATAGAAGCCTGTGGGGCAGCAGCTACCATTTCAGCATCCATTTCAACAGTAAAAGCAATGGCATATTTATAAACGGGAACAATTTCATTATCGTATTCCTCCCTTCTTCCCTTATGCGAATAATAATGATAATCTTTAGATTGAGTTATACCCACAGCCAAAGCACCGAGATCCAGACAATATTTTTTAATACTTTTGGTGATTGTTTTTGTATCAACTTCTATTGGGGACCCCTCACCGGCGCCAGCTACCCGGCCATAAAGCAATTCAATTTTATTAAAATTTTCGTCTGCTTCTTTGAAGGCTTGCTCATGATAATATCTGCTACCCTTTTTTAATAGTCCCGGTTCGTTTCTGAATAATTCATCCGGTTCTATTTTATCAGGGTTTTTTTCATAATACCTTCTGTATCTTGTGGTATTGGGCATCAACTCATTTCTCGAGAACATGGTGTCGCGTTCATCAATCCTTGTAAGCGGAATTTCATCAATAAAATTTCTATCCGATCGAAATGGAAGCAGAAGACTAATAAGAAAGAGAGCTGTTACCATCAGTAAGGCAATAAAAATTTTGCTTAAAGAAAAAGTATAGATAGCTGAAAACAACAAAACAGAAAGGAGTATTAAAAATAAGCACCTGTTAAAGGCTCTTACCTCCTTCTCTTTACGGAACATAATGCATGTACTTAATAATAAGCCAATGATTAGTATCGAAAAAAGAAAAAATATAATTTTTATTTCCGGCTGAAAATTCATTGTTTGAATATACAAAGAAAAACGTATCCGGCTTAAAACTATATCAATAAACTCTTGCAATTAGAGCTTCATGTCCCTATTTTTGCATAAATGTTGAAAGCTATCTCCTATGTCGATGAATTTTTCCTCAAAGTTGCTCGAAAATGCGGTTAACGAATTTGCTAAACTTCCGGGAATAGGCGGAAAGACAGCTCTTCGTTTAGTATTGCATTTACTCCGTCAGAATGATGATGAAGTGGATCATTTCGGCAATACCATCCTCAAGTTAAAAAAAGAAATAAAACATTGTAAGGTTTGTCATAATTTATCAGATACAGATATTTGCCATATCTGCTCCGATATTCGCCGCGATTTCTCTACCATTTGTGTAGTTGAAAATATCAGGGACGTTATGTCTGTTGAAAATACCAATCAATATAATGGCGTTTACCATGTTTTAGGCGGAATAATATCGCCTATGGAAGGAATTGGTCCAGCCGATCTGAATATTATATCTCTGATTGAAAAAATTTCAGCAGAGAATTCTGTCATAAAAGAGATAATACTGGCCCTTCCAACCACTATGGAAGGCGACACTACCAATTTTTATATCTTCAGAAAGTTGGGTAATTTAAAAGTAAGGATAACCACTATTGCCCGGGGAATAGCTATTGGCGACGATCTTGAATATGCCGATGAGATTACCCTTGGCAGGAGCATTCTGAACAGAACGGATTTTGAAACCACATTGAGGAATTAGTTGCTTTGTTTTCATAATTCTCTTATTAATGCTATTATTTTGCTTCTTTAAGCAACTCAATCTGTTTAAGGTCGAAATATGCAACTTTAAACAGAAAATAGTCCAACTCAAAATTATTAGTTTCGTATCTTCTGCTGCTTAATGTAATAGGATACTTAAAAACGACATAAAATATTCGATTTATTATATATAAAAAACATTATGTCTATGATAGCTGTGGGATGTATCAGCACATCAATACATTTTCATTATCTTTACAAGCTTAATTTATCAAAATGGAACTGAAAAATAACAAATACTACATTGGTGGGATGCTGGTTAAGGATCTGGCTAAAAAATATGACTCCCCACTTTATATCTACGATACTGCTAAAATGAAGTCTCAGTATGAGAGAATCACCAAAGCATTTAATAAGACCAATGTTAAAATTCATTATGCCTGCAAAGCATTAACCAATATTAACGTTTTAAAATACTTCAGAGAGTTGGGTGCCGGTTTGGATGCCGTTTCAATTCAGGAAGTACTGCTTGGCCTGAAAGCCGGATACGACCCGAAAGATATAATGTACACTCCCAATTGTGTCTCCCTGGAAGAAATTATTGAAGCCATTGATACCGGTGTCAAAATTAATATAGACAACATCTCTCTTCTTGAACAATTTGGAATTAAATATGGAAATACTGTCCCGGTTTGCATAAGAATAAATCCCCATATTATGGGAGGTGGCCATCAGAAAATATCGACCGGACATGTTGACTCGAAATTTGGAATCTCAATATATCAAATGGCTCATGTTCACCGTATTGTTGAAACAAATAATATGAAGGTTGAAGGTATTCACATGCATACAGGGTCTGACATTCTCGATGTAGAAGTGTTCCTGAGGGGAGCTGAGATTAATCTGGAAACAGCAAAATCTTTCCCTGATTTGGAATATATCGATTTTGGAAGCGGATTCAAGGTAGCCTATAAGAAGGATGATTTTGAAACCGATATTGAGGAACTGGGCGAAACCCTTTCCAATCGTTTTAACAATTTCTGCAAAGACTATGGAAAAGATCTGAAGCTTATTTTTGAACCGGGTAAATTCCTTGTTAGTGAAGCAGGAATTTTCATTGCAAAAGTGAATGTTGTAAAGCAAACTACCTCAACTGTTTTTGCAGGACTCGACACCGGTATGAATCACCTGATCCGCCCCATGTTTTATGATGCTTATCACGATATAATCAATGTCTCCAGACCTGAAGGAAAAGAAAGAATTTATACGGTGGTGGGATATATTTGCGAAACCGACACCTTTGGATGGAATCGTAAAATATCTGAAATTTCTGAAGGTGATATTGTTGCATTTAAAAATGCCGGAGCTTACTGTTTTGCTATGTCATCCAATTACAATTCACGGTTCAGACCTGCCGAAGTGCTTATCCATAATGGAAAAGATTATCTTATTCGAAAAAGAGAAAATCTGGATGATTTATTAAGGAATCAGGTGGTAATTGAGGATTTGTAGGGGGTGATGTTTTGTAGCATGGTCCACGATAGCTATCGAGGGTGGTAACCGGTCGCTTCGAATTCTCTCAGCAACCGGAACCAAAATCCTAAAATGTACTTTTAAAAAAAATGTTATAATTTAGAGGACTTGAAAGCCCGGATTATGGATCTCAGTATTATTATCGTAAACTATAATGTAAAGTATTTTCTGGAACAATGCCTGCATTCTGTTTATAAGGCCATTGAGCATATTGAAGCAGAAGTATTTGTTGTCGACAACAATTCGGTCGACGGATCCTGCTCTATGGTCACAGATAAGTTCCCCTGGGTAAAACTTATTGAAAACAAAGTAAATCAGGGATTCAGCAAGGCAAATAATCAGGCTTTAGAACTTGCTTCGGGGGAGTTTTGTCTGCTTTTAAATCCGGATACCCTGGTTGAAGAGGACACCTTCTTAAAATGCCTGAACTTTATGCGAAACCATAAAGATGCCGGAGCATTGGGTGTTCACATGATAGATGGCCGGGGTAATTTCCTCCCCGAGTCAAAACGATCCCTTCCCACCCCTTCGGTTGCATTTTATAAAATTTTTGGTCTTTCCAGAGTATTTCCCAGATCAAAATTATTTTCAAAATACCATCTGGGGAACTTAAGTAAAGATGAGAACCACAGTGTAGAAGTTCTTTCAGGTGCCTTTATGTTCATACGCAGCCTTGTTTTGAAAAAAACTGGTTATCTGGATGAAAACTTTTTTATGTATGGAGAGGATATTGATCTGAGCTACAGAATAATTCTTGAAGGTTATAAGAACTATTATTTTTCTGAGACGTCAATAATCCATTATAAAGGAGAAAGCACAAAGAAAAGTTCGGTTAACTATGTTCTGGTTTTTTACAATGCAATGATCATTTTTGCACGTAAACACTTCACTAAAAAGAATGCGCGCTATTTTTCTATTTTGATAAATATGGCAATCTATTTCAGAGCAGGACTTTCAATTTTAAAAAGAAGTATTCAGAAAGTGTACCAGCTCGTTCTCGATTTCGCTTTGATTTTCGCGGGTTTTTATTTCTTAACACCATTTTGGGAACATTATAAATTTGGAAGCATTGATTATTATCCCCCTGAATATCTAAGGATGATAGTTCCTTTATACATAACTATCTGGATCATATCCCTTTATTATTCAGGAGCCTATGAAAAACCAATTAAGTTTTGGAACATTTTCAAAGCTCACCTCATTGGCACCTTAATTATATTAGTACTATATGCTCTTCTTCCCGAAAACCTGCGCTTTTCACGGG
The DNA here is from genome assembly GCA_021740585.1 of Bacteroidales bacterium. Classification (GTDB taxonomy): domain Bacteria; phylum Bacteroidota; class Bacteroidia; order Bacteroidales; genus JAGLSB01. Next base: position 20,519 of record JAIOZM010000062.1, on the reverse strand, counting down.
CCTTAATATTGTTGGGGAGTGTATGGGCATTCCTTGCACTCATAATTCCCCGGCTTCTTCTTAGCCTGTCTGGTATCAAAGATTATCAGTTTGCGGGAAACCGCAGAAAAAGATTAATTATAGTGGGGTTCAATAAAGAAGCGGAAAGAGTCTCGAAAATCCTCGAAAAAACCAGGATAAATCCTGAAATTGTTGGATTTGTTTCACCCGGTAATAAACCTGAAAAAACTAGCCTCGGCACAGAAAACCAGCTCCTTGAAATAGTGGCTATCCATAAAATTGATGAATTGGTCTTTTGTTCAGAAGATATTCATTCCAGCAACATCATCAGGAATATGACTCTTCTTAATGACTTTCAACTGGAATATAAAATTGCTCCGCCAGAGAGTCTTTCCATTATTGGGAGCAACTCTATTAATACAGAGGAAGATTTATATTTGATTTATTTCAATTCCGTCTCAAAAGAAAAAAACAAAAGACTAAAAAGACTTTTCGATCTGTTCTTCGCTGGTTTTTTTATAATTTTTGGGGTCATTTTATTCCCTTTCATTAATAATTACAAAAACATTCTAAAGGCTTCCTTTAGAGTCCTTACCGGAAAATACAGTTGGGTTACTTATTGTGATGACGCAGATATTTCAAATCTGCCTAAAATCAAAAAAGGAATCTTTGATTTATGGCCAAATAAAAATCTGAAAAGGGATAAACAAATCATTGAAAAATTGAACATGGAATATGCACGTGCTTACCATTTATCCTCCGACTTTAGGATACTTTGGAAAAATATTTCTAAAACCTGAAAGTTCCTCAAACAAAATAAATATTTTTTGTAAACAAAAATCGACATTAAAGGTTAATAAGTTTGTAAAGATTGTGGTTAATAAACAAGCTTTTTTAAGCCTATTTTTTTACATTTGTTACTGTATTAGAAATCTTTACTTAAGTATTTTCATAAATATTGCCTCCTGAATGAAAAAGATATTATTCGTCCTGCTTATTTTCATTACATTCCTTTCACCTGTAAAATCGCAAGAAACCGATTTGCGTGAATTGTATTTAGCTGCAGAATCATATTTTTTATTCGAAGAGTTTAATGAAGCTCTTCCATTATATTTAAGAATACACAGACATTCACCTGAAAACGATAATGTTAATTATAAAATCGGTGTGTGTTTCCTGAATAATCCTTATGAAAAGGATAAATCAATAATGTATCTTGAAACAGCAGTTAAAAATATTAATCCAAAATATAAGGAAAATAATTATAAAGAAACCGGCGCCCCTCTTGAATCACTTTTTTACCTCGCCAACGCATACCGGGTGAACGGGCAACTCACTAAAGCACGCGAATATTATAAAATATTCCTGTCCCGCCTTGACCCTGAAATTTATGACACTGATCTGGTAAATGAGCAACTGGCAGCTTGTGATGCTGCCGAAAACCTTATTAAAAAACCGGTAGATTTTGATTTTGAAATTCTTCCAGAGAAAATTAATACGCGTTTTGCTGATACCAATCCAGTGGTATCAGGCGATGAGACCAAGATGGCTTTCATTTCCAAACTACAATTTTATGATGCCGTATTTTATACCGAAAAAGAGAACGGTGAATGGAAACCCGCCCGTAATATTGTCCCTGAGTTAGGAGTTGATGGCGATGTTTACCCTACGTTCCTATCCTATAACGGAACCGAATTGCTTGTGTATCGAAGTGATGAATATATTGGAAATATTTATTATTCGCGATTGGTAAATGATAAATGGACTCCTTTACAAAAATTGGGGGAGAATATAAATACCAAGTATTGGGAGTCACACGCTTCCTTGTCTAAAGACAGTAAAACTCTTTACTTTTCAAGTAACCGAAAAGGCGGATATGGCGGATTGGATATTTATAAATCGGAACGTCAGCAAAACGGAGATTGGGGAGTAGCAGAAAATCTGGGACCTGTTATAAATACGAAATATAACGACGATACCCCATTTATTACCGATGACGGTGAAAAGTTGTATTTTAGTTCTTATGGCCATTATAATATGGGTGGTTACGATAATTTCCTCTCTAAAAAGAATCCTGATGGCAGCTGGGCGAGCCCTGTCAACCTGGGATACCCAATAAATACCTCAGATGACGATCAATTCTTTCTGCCACTAAAATCAGGGGCAGTGTCATACTCTTCAATATATTCGGAACAGGGATTTGGGAAACATGACATTGTCAGATATCAATTATATACTGCCGAAAACCCCAGAATGTTCGACATTTCAGGTTTGCTCGAATATATGGATGGAACTTTCGCTCCCAACGATGTTACTATTTCTGTGGTGGAGTCAGAATCGCAGAAAGTAATCTCAAAAGTTAATCCCAACCCCGAGGGAGAGTTCTCTTTTTCCGTACCTGCCGGTAATTATCTTCTAATATTCGATAGCGAAAAGTTTAATAGATATATTCAAAAGCTTGATGTGCCTGTAAACAGCCCTCACGAAGGATTTTCACTAATAAAATCAATACCTCTCGAGCTTCGGCCCCCGGTTAAAATTCAAAAAGATATTTCCGATTATCTCAGCTTACGCGAAGACAGTATTATTAACGCTGAAGCCAATGAAACAGTAAAAATCAGATTTAATGCTGAACCCGGAACATTTGTGAATATTAGCGTCATGAATGATTCTGTTTTAATCTATAGCGATTCTATTCTGGTTGACAGAAAACGTCAATCCTTTGAATTTGAGCCTGAACCGGGTGTTAATAAGGTTACCATAAACTTGAAAGATGAGGAAGGAAATACCACAAGTACCAGTTTAATAGTTATTACCAAAGAAGATATAGTAAGTATTGTCGATGATGTACCTAATACTGATACAGAAGATACCCCCATTTCTGACCAAACTTTATCAGAGGCTGATGCCCTTTTGAATAAGATGATTTCAAATAGTGATGGTAATCTGAAAGCTTATCTTGAAAGTATAAATACAGAAGCACTGGGTCTGAAAACTAAAGAAGATCTCATAAACTATTTATCAGGGAATGCTGAGAATGCCGGAGTCAGTTCAAGTGAAATTAACAACATTTTACTATCCCTCGGCGAAATCGAACCGGCTGATATAGTTATTGATGAATTAATCGAATATGCTAATCCTAAACTGGCATCCTATCTCAATAATCTTAATACAGAAGACCTAAATATTAATTCTGCCGATGATTTGTTTAAATACTTATACCATGCTGCAGATGGTACGCTTTTTAGTGTGAAAGATGTTAACGATTTATACAAGAAATATAAGACACAGGAGAATATTGAAAGTATAGTTTCTGAGTTGAAAGCTATCTCCGACGGAAATCTAAAAGAAATCCTTCAAAACCTTGACCTCAAAAAAGAAGGCATTCATAATTACGAAGAACTTATTAATTATCTGTATACAAAAGTTGAGGAAGGCGTAATTACAGAAAAAGACCTTCTCGATCTGATAAACAATTATTCCGATTCGAAAACCAAAGACAACAGTCTGCAGAAAAAAATACTTGAAGATGAGCGTTTCCGGAAACTTGTCGCTTCAGTAGGAGAAGATTCAATAAATTCACTTTCCAAACAGCAATTGTACCAGACAATTCTTAGCAATCCTGATTTGCTGAACCTGGATAAAGAAGGATTGGTACGTTTATTACTGGAGTTAGACAGCCCGGATCTTGACCTGCTGATTTCAGGCTTAAAAACTATTTGTGAAAAACCTGTTGATGATGCACTCGATAATTTACCTGATTCTGTCCAGACAGCAGAACAACTGCTTAACCATCTTCTGAAAATTGCTGACAGTTCACAGGAATTTGATCGCGATACAATACTCGATGCCTTTATTGAATATCTTGAAAATAAAGATCTGTACGATTATTTAAGCTATCTGAAAAAGCATAGTTCAGGTGATCTGCTCGAATTTTTAAACACTATAAATATAAAAAATGAAGGGATTACAGGAAAAAATGAATTGCTGGAATATATTCTTTCGAAAGCATCGGAATTGAATTTATCGAAAAAAGAAATCTACCGAGTATTTGCCGCTGCTGATAATGAAATGAATATCAGAAATGCCATACATAAATTAATTGACAAAGCTAATCCGGCATTGCGTGAAGCCCTCATAAATATTATTAAGCAAGGGATTCAGATCACTTCTCTGGAAGACCTGATTTCATACCTGATGGAGAATAAGGATGTATATGGATATAGCGAAACAGATGTAATAGAATTGCTTGCGGATTTTTCTTTAGAAGATAACATTACTATACAAACACCTGAAATATCGAAAGATAAGCCTTCCCAATTAAAACAGGGCGTGATAAAAACTATTCTTATACTTTTACTGGAAGGACTTATTATTTTTATATTGATTCTGCTTGCCCGTAGAAAAAAAGACAAAAAGGAGGATTGATATAGAATAAACCTTTCAATTTGAATTGCATTTCAACATTCCCTGTAATGTTTCGGAGACAATTTATGAGTGAATAATAAGCTCATTAAATTATCTGTAAAACAAAAAAACAAGAATGCTGAATAAATATCTGATAAAATTTAGCCATTATCCTTCCTTTCTTTTGAATAAATTTATACATTTGCTATATTCGCTTAACCTTAATTCTGCTTATGAAAAGGCTAATGTTCGTATTTATAGGTGCTATAATAATTAGTACTGGTTTTGTTTTTTCTCAAACTGAAGATGATAGAACCAATTTTTTAGATGGGCAATTTTTCCTTGTTGAGGAAGATTATTCCGAAGCATTGTCTGCCTTCCAAAAAGTTTATAAGGGAGAATATGTAGACAATGCCAATTTAAACTATTTAATCGGGACGTGCTACCTTAGAATTAGTGGTCAAAAAAATAATGCCATAAAATATTTGGAAAAAGCAATAACAAGCGTTTCTCCAGCTTATGTTGAAGGCAGTTTTAAAGAAGTAAATGCCCCAATTGAAGCCCACCTTTTACTTGGAAATGCTTATCGAATTTCTGAAGATTTAGAAAAAGCCGTTCAGCAATACAATAAATACCGTGGTTTTCTAAAGGATAATGAAATTTATAAACTTCAATACGTTGATCAGCAATTAGCCAATTGTGCCAGAGCAAAAGAGGCATTTCTTCAACCTGTAAATTACAAAACAGAAAGTCTTGGCAATCTTTATAACAGTTCATTCAATAATTTTAATGCAGTCAGATCAGGTGATGGTCGCAGGATGGCATACATGAGTGAGCAAAGATTTTACGATGCTATATATTTTGCAGAGATTACCAATGGAAGTTTATCAAATGCAATAAACATTACCCCTCAAATACAATCGGATGGGGATCAGTATGTTACGTCATTATCCTATGATGGGAATACCATGTATCTTAGCAGAATTGGCATAGACGATGCCGATATCATGACAAGTACTTATGTTGCCCGGAGATGGACAAAATCTGAAAGTATTGGAAAACCAATAAATTCAAGATATTTTGAATCTCATGCCAGTATCAGTGCTGACGGGAAGAGATTGTTTTTCCTGTCAAACCGAAAAGAAAGTCTGGGTGGAATGGATATTTTTTACTCCGACCTTAAAGACGACGGTAAATCCTGGTCAGAACCTGTAAATCTCGGACCAACCATTAATACTAAATTAAATGAAGATAGTCCGTTTATAAGTCTCGATGGAAAAACATTGTATTTCAGTTCAGAAGGGCATGAAAGCATTGGTGGTTACGATATTTTTTATTCTGAACTGGATGAAAATAATAATTGGTCCACTCCTGTTCCCTACCCATATCCTTTAAACACAACCGACGATGACATTTTCTTCTTTCCTTTCGAAGATGGGCAGTCGGGTTATATGGCTCTGATACAACCCTCCGGGATGGGTGGAGATGATATTTATACCGTTTCTATAGTGAGTGATGAAGAAATGGCAGAACAAAATCTTGCAGAGGAAACCGAAAAAATTCCAGAGGAAGTTGAAGTGGCAGAAGAAGTGGCAGAGGTGGAAGAAATGGTTGAAGAAACCCTGACTCAGGAAACTGAAATCATGGAAGCTGAAGAAGTATTACCCGCTGTAACATATCATGTAAAGCCTGTATTCTTTGGCTTTGACAGCTATGCTTTAACCAGCGAAGCAAAGGCTAAACTTACAGTTGCAAAAGAGGTTATGATTGCTTTTCCTGACCTGAAACTTCAGGTTAGCGCTCATACCGACGCAATCGGATCGGAATCCTACAATCAACTGTTATCCTCAAGAAGAGCCAAAGCCGTTATTGATTACCTGATTGAATCAGGTGTTCCTGAGAACAGATTAAGCCTCAAAGCTGAAGGAGAAACCAATCCCGTTGCAGCAAACAGAACCGTCGATGGCATGGATAGTTCGGTAGGACGTAAATTCAACAGAAGGGCTGAATTTAAAATCCTTTCAGGAAATTACGATCAAATAATCCTTGAAGAAGTTGTAGTCCCCGATAATTTAAAAATTAAATAATCCGGCCTGCAAAGTAGAGCATAAGCTGGATTAATTATTTTTTTACACTATTTTTCAGACTAAATATTATCAATTTTACTTAGGATAATGCATTTGTGCATTGTTTTTTTTATCTTTATTTGCAATATTCAGACATGACAGGCATATGAGGAACATAATCATTTTTCTAATCCTATTTCTACTCCCCATTACAGGCATCCATGCTCAACAGGCTCTTGATGATGAAGAACAGTTTGATGATGCTGAATACTTCTTTGCTACTGAAGAGTTTGGGGAAGCTTTCTTTATTTTTAACCAGCTTTTGAATAAATTTCCAGATAATGCTAATCTGAATTTCAGAGCGGGAATGTCTTTGCTTAGTATCGAGGGTCGCGAAAAAGAAGCCCTTCCTTATTTCCTGAAAGCTGTAAAGAAAACTACCCTTAAATATAAAGAGCGGGATTTCTCCATTACAGCCGCCCCCCATCATGCATGGTTTTATCTTGGTAATGCATACAGAATTAATAATGAACTTGATAAAGCCCTCGAATCATATGAAACTTTCAGAGATATCAATAAGTTTGAAAAAAAATATAATATTGGCATTGTAGAAAAGGAAGTAAAAGCATGTGAAAGAGCAAAGATTATTAAAGATAATCCTGTTAATCTCATTAAAGTAAATCTCGGCGAACTAATCAATACCGGAGCGAAAACCTATCAACCTGTTGTAAATGCTGACGAAACCGTTCTTTGCTTTATGCAGGAACAAAAATTTTATGATGCCATAATGATTTCCTATAAAAAAGATGGGGCTTGGACTCAGCCGCTTAATATTTCCCCCCAAATTGGATCTGATGGAGATATGACACCTGCCGCATTTTCAGCCGATGGCTCTGAAATGCTTCTGGTAAAAAGAAATAATTCCTCCGAAGGTGATATTTATTATTCCAGAAAAACGGATGTGTTCTGGAGCAAAGCAGTGAAACTGGGAAAAACAATAAATACAATGAGCGATGAAGATCATGCATCATTCTCTTCAGACGGTCAAAGTATCATTTTTTCTTCCGCGAGAAAAGGTGGACAGGGAGGATTGGATTTATATATATCCAATCGCCTGTCTGATGGCAATTGGGGAACAGCAATTAATCTGGGAATGATTATAAACTCAGAAAATGATGAAACCTCAGCATTCTTTACAAATAAAGATTCATTATTATATTTTAGCTCAAAAGGCCATTTCAATATGGGCGGATACGATATTTTCTTCTCAAAAAAAGATTCTGATGGAAACTGGATTGACCCTGCAAATATTGGCTTCCCTTTGAATACAACCACAGACAATACATTTTTTCAACCGGTTAATGAAGCTAATATAGGTTATATTGCACTTTTTGGTGAAGAATCTAATTTTGGTGTTGAAGATATTTACAGGGTGGAAATATTACCATTTACTGATCCTCAGGCACCGGAGAATCCATTGGCCACAAAGGACTTTATCATGAGACTTGAAAATTCAAAAAGCGGAGAAATTATTGAAATAGAGTATAACCGGAATACGGATAGCTTTAAAATTAAAACCCCAATCGGCGGGAACGCTGAGTGGAGCATAAAAAAAGAATAAAATTGATGAGTCTTCGGTTTATTATTTACCCACCATGAAATTAAAACCTTTTTTACTTGGACTAGGGATAATACTTTCAATTGGGCATTCATTTGCTCAAAAAAACGAAGATGATAAAAGCGTATTTCTCGACGCTGAATACTTTCTTTTATCTGAAGACTATTCCGATGCACTTCCAGCTTATTTGCAGTTGTTAAAAAAAGATAAGGGAAATGGAAATCTAAACTACAGGATTGGTTTATGTCTTTTAAATATTAATGGCAGAAAAACTGAGGCTATTGAATATCTTGAAAATGCTTCGACTAAAATCTCAAACAAATATATAGAAAGTCATTTCAACGAATCCTATGCTCCCCCTCAGGTTTTATTCCTGTTGGGAACAGCCTATCAAATAAATAACCAGTTCGATGAGGCCACATCTGCTTTTAATGAATACAAAAACCATCTGAATCTTAAGGATGTTTATGAAATTGATTTTGTTGACAAACAAATTCGATCGATTGAAACAGCCAGAAAATATATGTCCGAACCCCTCAGGCTAAACAGTCGAAGTCTTGAAGACCTTATCCCTCCAAGGGCCGCAAATTTTAATCCGGTATTATCTGCCGACGGGAACACTCTCATTTATGTATATTCTTTAAAGTTCTATTTGGCTGTATATATGATTCAGAAAAAAGATGGCCAATGGACTTCCCGTGTAAATATTACTCCACAACTTATGTCTGATGGCGATTGTTTTCCCACTTCCATTACAGGCGATGGAAAAACATTGTATCTTATTAAAGAAACAAATTTTGAATCCGATATTTACCTAAGCCGGTTTGAAAATGGCTTATGGACAGCAATTGAAAAGCTCGACAAACCCATTAATTCAAATAATGTAGAATCGCATGCAGGAATTTCAGCTGACGGTAATACAATGTATTTTACAAGCAACCGAAAGAATGGCATGGGTGGATTAGATATATACCGCAGTATTAAAGATAGTAAAGGTAAATGGGGGGAACCTGAAAATCTTGGCAGTACAATAAATACAATTTATAACGAACATACTCCATTCATACTACCCGATAATAAAACATTATTCTTCTCCAGTCAGGGACATGATGGCATGGGTGGATTTGACACCTATAAATCAGTATATCAGGGAGAAAACGGCTGGTCGGTACCCCAGAATCTGGGCTATCCCTGGAATACAACCGATGATAATACCTTCCTCTATCCCATCGAAAACGGGGAAAAAGCTCTATATGCCGGAATTATCGATAAAAATGAAAGACAAGCCTCAATAAAAGAATTGAGTTTATCTGCAGCTGAACATACCCGAAACGAAAAAATTGAATTGAAAGGAGTTATCAGCTTGCAGGACAATGCCATTACAGATGATAATCTTATTCTGGAAATCAGAAATCCAGACGGTAAGGAGCTTGAAATTAGTCCGGTTATCGCAGATATAAATACCGGTGAGTTTTCCATTTTTCTTAAACCGGGAAAATATACCCTTACTGCAAAATCTGAAAATCATACTTCAAGGAGTGAAACAGTTATAATAAGTGATGATTATAACAGATCTGAATTTGTGGTAAATTTTGACTTAATCCAAAACGATGTCAGTAGTGGTGACTATGTAATTATTAAAAATGTATTTTTTGATTACGATAACTATAAACTGAATAATGCAGCTCAATTAGAGATCGAAAGACTTTCCATTATTATGGAACAATATCCTGAACTGCAAATTGAGATCATAGGACATTCTGATTCAAAAGGAAATGCCGACTATAATTTTGAACTCTCTAGCAAAAGAGCAAAATCTGTTGTTAATTACCTGGTTAATAATGGGATATCTCCTTCACGACTAGTCAACAAAGGAGTTGGAGAACTTGATAATATTGCCATTAATCAAAATCCTGACGGCAGCGACAATCCGGAAGGAAGAAAACAAAACAGAAATGTGAGCATTAAAATTCTGAGCTCTGCGACTAAAAATATAGTGATTGAGCCCATTCAGGTTCCTGATTATCTTAAACCTAAAAGTAAATCTATCTATACCATTCTCCTGTTGAAGTCTGATAAAGCTATAGACAATTCTTATTTTAAAGACATAAATTCAATTATTACAGAAGGTGTGGAAGAATCAAGTAATCAATTCAATTATGTGTATTCATTCGGCAAATTTTATTCCATAAGACAGGCCGAAGAGCTCCTTGATTCAAAATTCCTTATAAAATTTCCTGAAGCCAAAATAGTCAATTCTGATAGTCTGGAGGTTCTGCTTGAAAATACCAGTCAGATCGCCGGACTGTCATCTTTCAATCTGGGTATACAGGTACATGCCTTTAAAAACCCCGACAATGCTAAAAGAATTAAGAATCTTTCAGATTACAGAGTGTATAAATGCAATGATGGATATTACAGAATTGTTTTTGGGAATTACAAAAACCGGGAGGAAGCTCTGGAAGGGCTTGATTACATGAGGGCAAACGGTTATAAGGATGCATTTATAGTTGATTATCAGCTCTTAAATAAAGTAGGAATAAAGCAGAGATAATATCTGGAAAATTATTCCAATTCGTAAAAGCTATGGAAAATATCCTTCAAAATGATAATATCTATCTTCGGGCAATGGAGCCTGCTGATATCGATTTATTATACAAATGGGAAAACATGCCGGAGAACTGGCTGGTGAGTAATACTTTTAATCCATTCTCAAAGTACACCCTCGAAAAATTTATCGATGCATCCACCAAAGATATTTATGAAACCAGGCAACTTCGGCTAATGATAATTGATAAAAGCAATGAACAGGCTATCGGTGCTATCGATCTTTTCGACTTCGATCCTTTCCATTTAAGGGCAGGAGTAGGTATACTTATTGGAGAGAAAAATGCACGAAAAAAAGGCTATGCCTCCGAGGCTCTTGAAGTATTAATTAGTTATGCAGGTAAAATTTTACTGCTTAAACAACTGTACTGTAACATTGGTGAAAATAATCAGGAAAGCCTGAAACTGTTTATTGAAAAGAGTTTTATTATTACAGGACAAAAAAAGGACTGGATTAAAACCAATAAAGCTTATCTAACCGAGTATTTTTTGCAATTGCAGTTATTTTAAATATTAATGGAATTATAGAAAGGGATATCCTCGAGAAATACTAAACTGCCAGCTTTATCATCCCATTGACCGCAGTAATGATCCAGTCCGTTGGTAACAATCAGGTATTTTAATTTGAAGTGCATATTATAAACCGCTATTTGATCGAAAACTGCCTGTGTAATCTTAACCTCAGGAGCCTTACATTCAACCAGTATTAAGGGCTCAGAATTCCCGTAAACCAAAATATCGCAACGTTTAGTAAGCTTATTAATGGAAAGAGATTTTTCGATAACAATTCTCCCTGCAGGCACTCCCCTTCCTTCTGTTAGAAACCGGGCAAAATTCTGTCGCACCCACTCTTCAGGGCTCAGAATAACATTCTTTTTGCGAAACTCATCAAAGATTAAAAAGCTTTCTCCTTCAGATTTTATTTTGAAGGAATAAGTTGGTAAATTTAATGCCTGCATAATTTAAATTTATATGCAAACCTAATAAAATTAAAATGAAGACTAAAAAAGAAATTGTAGATAACTGGCTTCCCAGATACACCGGGAATAAACTGGAAGATTTCAGTAAATATATTTTACTCACCAACTTTAATCAATATATCGACTTATTTTGCGAAAAATACAATACCGATATTATCGATCCGGATAAACCAATGCCCTGTGCTAATGCGGGAGGAATTACCATAATAAATTTTGGAATGGGAAGCGCGAATGCAGCAACGATTATGGATCTTTTAAGCGCCATAAAGCCAAAGGCAGTGCTGTTTTTAGGGAAATGCGGAGGGATTAAGAAAAAAAATAATCTGGGCGATTTAATTCTCCCCATTGCAGCGATCAGAGGAGAAGGTACATCAAACGATTATCTGCCGCCCGAAGTCCCTGCTTTACCGGCATTTACCCTGCAAAGGGCTGTGTCTTCCACAATCAGATCACACGGCCGCGACTATTGGACCGGTACGGTGTTCACTACAAACCGCAGGGTTTGGGAATTCGATGAAAAATTTAAAGAGTACCTTGGTACAACCCGTTCAATGGCCGTTGATATGGAAACAGCCACACTTTTTACTGTGGGTTTTGCCAATTACATTCCCGCAGGAGCCTTATTATTAGTCTCCGATCAACCTATGGTTGCAGAAGGCGTGAAAACAGAAAAGAGCGATAAGCTGGTAACCGAGCAATTTGTTAATGATCATCTGCAGATTGGAATAGATTCGATGTTCGAGCTAATAAATAATGGTGATTCTGTGAAACATCTGAGATTTTATTAATTTTAAAAACAAAGGGTCAGTACTTGAACCTCTATTGAAGATATTGTGTCAGAGCTACTTCAAACTACCACTGTTAATGTAACTAACTGAACTACTGAATTAAATATTTGTCACCAGATTAATCTTAAGTAAGAAAAAGCCACAAGTATAAATTAATTAATGCAAAAGAATTCTGTTTCATACAATCAAATAATGGCTGACCTAAGCAAGAAAATATATAGTCCGGTATATTTTCTTTATGGCGAAGAGCCATACTATATTGATAAAATAAGTGATTTTATTTCAAAAAATGTATTAACGGAAGAAGAGAAATCATTCAATCAAACCGTTCTCTACGGTAAAGATGTCGATGCTGCGATTATAACTAATACTGCAAAACGATATCCTATGATGGCAAACCATCAGGTGGTAATTGTTAAGGAGGCACAAGAAACAAGGAATTTTGAAGATCTGATACATTATATTGGAAACCCCCTGCCATCCACTATACTGGTGTTAAACTATAAATATAAGCCTCTCGATGGCCGTAAGAAAATATTTAAAACCCTGCAGGAAAATGCCGTTGTTCTGCAAACAAAGAAACTTTATAATGATAAAATTCCGGGATGGATATCCGAAAGACTGAAGAGTGGTAATTACCAAATTGAGCCCAAAGCAGCCATGCTTCTCACTGAGTTTCTCGGGAATGATTTATTAAAAATTGAAAACGAATTAAGAAAACTCATCATTACTCTGGCTGCAAATCAAAAGATTATTACATCCGATCATATTGAACGGAACATCGGGATTAGTAAGGATTTTAATATTTTTGAGCTCCAAAATGCTCTGGTTGAAAAAAATCCGGTGAAAACTCAGCAAATCATCAAGTATTTTGCCGCCAATCAAAAAAATCATCATATCACACCAACCATAACAAATTTGTATTTTTTCTTCGCGAAGATTTTAACCTTACATGTGTTGAAAGATAAATCGAGGCAAAGTATTGCTGCCGCATTAAAAATCAATCCCTATTTTGTTAGCGATTATGAAAAGGCGGCCAGATCGTTCCCGTTAGGCAAAGTAATTAAAATAATATCCCTGTTACGCGAATACGACATGAAATCAAAAGGTTCAGGAAATGTAAGCGCAGGACCTGAAGACCTTCTTATGGAACTCACTTATAAAATTTTACACTAGCTTTATGATTACCATTCTAATTATTATCGCCACGGTAGTCGTATCGATGGTTTGTTTTAAAAATGTCGGACTCTCAGAGCGTCTCAATTTCAATCCCACCCGTATATTTCAAAAAAAGGAGTACCACAGGTTTTTAAGTCATGGTTTCGTTCACGGCGACTGGGTCCATCTACTTGTAAATATGTTCGTCTTTTTCTCTTTTGGAAATTATGTGGAAAACAGCTTCGCTCAATTTGAATCAGAAAAGATTATTTCTTCTTCAAGCTTAAGTTTTATTCTGTTATACTTTGGAGGTATGGTAGTGGCAAGTATCCATAGTTTTATTCAACATAAAAATAACCCGTGGTACAGATCTGTGGGAGCCTCCGGAGCTGTTTCTGCGGTTCTGTTTACCAGCATTTTTCTTTCCCCGCTGGAGAAAATATACTTCTACGGTGTTTTGCCGGTTCCCGGTATTCTTTTTGGCATTTTATATCTTTTATATTCAAGCTATATGAATAAAAAGTCGGATGACAATATTAACCACAATGCTCATTTTTGGGGTGCTGTTTATGGATTTATATTTCCTGTGTTTCTTGATTTTGGACTTATTAACAGATTTTTTAACTCTCTCTTTTCATGAAGAAAAACAAAGCCATATTCCTGGACCGCGATGGTGTAATTAACAACGAAGAGAGTAATTACTATATCTTTCGTACCGAAGATTTTTTTCTGAATGAAGGTTTAGCCGAAGCTCTAAAAGAACTTAGCAGACGAGGATATATTTTTATAGTAATTACCAATCAGGGTGGGATTTCAAAAAACTTATACTCAAGCGCAGACGTGGAAAAGGTGCATGAAAAGCTAAATCAGTTATTAGCCGGATTTGGTGTTCATTTAGAAGAGATTTATTATTGTCCCCACCATTCAGATGAAGAAAACTGTCTTTGCAGAAAACCAAAAAACCTCACTATTGAAAAAGCCATTGCCCGTTTTAATATCGACAGGGAAAAATCGTGGTTAGTGGGCGATCGCGATACGGATATTGAAGCCGGGAAATTATCGGGATTAAAAACCATTAAGGTGAAGTCGAACGAAAATATGCGATTTTTAAGCGAACTTATTGTTGATTGATTTCAGTCCAGCACTTCGGTTTCGGTTGCAGAGCGAAGTCGAAGCGATCGGAGACACCATCATTCCACCCCCCTAGTTCATTCCAGGATTCTCCGGGAAATTAACCCAAACCTGATATTTACTATCCATCTTTTTCAAAACTTCCTTCCAAAAATCGGGATGGATGCCATTCATAATAGAATCATTATCAATTTCTGCTACCAGCCAGGCATTTTCTTCCAATTCCCTGTCTAATTGATTTTCTGTCCATCCTGAATATCCAAGAAAGAACCTGATTTCTTCAGGTTTAATCTCCTGTTTCTGCAAAAGATCTTTAAGAACTTCAAAATCTCCTCCCCAGAAAATATTTCCTTTAACCAGAATCGATTCCGGTATTTTATCGCCAAGGGTGTGAATATAATGAATGGTGTTTGTATTTACAGGACCACCGAGAGAGAACCCGGCACCAATATCAGGAAAGTCCTGCAACACATCTTTAATATCCAGTTCAATGGGTTTGTTTAGCACAAAGCCAACCGAACCTTCATTGGTATGCTCGGTTAAATACACTACCGACCTCTTAAAATAGCTGTCGCTAAGGAAAGGTTCAGAGATTAGTATCCTCCCCTTTTCAGCTTTTTTATCATTTTTAATTTCAAAAAAATCGATGTTCAAATCCATGATTTTAGCTTTTCAAAAAAGTCATTAGCGAATATTTGTCAAGATTATAAATTTTTATCATAAAAGCTAAAATTTTTAAGATAAAATTAATTGACTATCTTTCAACTCGTTTTACCGAATTTGATTTTTATGAATAAAATAAAGAGGGAACCGACTCTTTTTCTGGCCTTTATTCCCATTATTTTTTTAATAACATTTTTAGTCCTGAATGTTAAATATTTTGGCGACGGAACCCTTGATGGTTCAAACCAGGTAGTACTTTTGCTTGCTTCAGCCATTGCCGGAATTATTGCCTACCGCTTAGGTTCAAACTGGGAATATATACTTGACAGAATTGTCAATTCCATCTCTTCTGCCATGCCTTCTATTCTTATCCTCCTGCTTATCGGAGCACTTGCCGGAACATGGATGATTAGCGGTGTGGTACCTGCAATGATTTATTATGGTTTGAAATTATTTCATCCTTCTATTTTTCTCTTTGCCACAGTGGTGATTACAGGGATAGTTTCTCTGGCTACAGGAAGTTCCTGGTCAACCGTTGCCACCATGGGTATTGCCTTAATCGGAATCGGTCAGGCATTGGGGATTAATGAAGGGGTAATTGCCGGAGCGGTAATTTCCGGGGCATATTTCGGGGATAAAATGTCGCCACTTTCAGACACCACCAATCTGGCTCCGGCCATGGCCGGCACCGACCTTTTCACCCATATACGCTATATGACGATTACAACCGTTCCCAGCATACTTTTAACTCTAATTATTTTTTTAGTCATTGGCTTTACCTACAATTTTGACGGATCTGCTGCTGATGTGTCTTCGGTTTTAACAGCAATTGACACAAGATTTAATATCAATTTATGGCTGTTTTTAGTCCCGGCAGGTCTCATAACAATTATTATCTTAAAAGTCCCTCCCCTTCCTGCGATATTGATTGGATCTTTATTAGGGGGTGCCTTCGCAGTTATTTTTCAACCTCATCTTCTCTATGAAATTGCAGGCAGTGAATCCGGCTTTTTTAAAGTCGCGTATGTGTCGGTTATGAAGGCCATTTTCGGCGACGTCTCCATTACCACGAGTAATGCTATGGTTAACGAACTGCTGTCAACTTCAGGTATGACAGGTATGCTGAATACCATTTGGCTGATACTTTCTGCCATGATTTTTGGAGGTTCAATGGAATCGGCCGGATTATTAGTGAAGATTTCCAGCTCTGTTATTAATTATGCAAAATCGACCGGCTCTTTGGTTGCCACAACCATTGCCACCAGTATCTTTTTCAATATTACCGCCTCCGATCAATATATTGCCATTGTGGTTCCCGGAAGAATGTATGCAGATACCTATAGAAAACGA
Organism: Bacteroidales bacterium; assembly: GCA_021740585.1. Taxonomy (GTDB): domain Bacteria; phylum Bacteroidota; class Bacteroidia; order Bacteroidales; genus JAGLSB01. The sequence goes on along the minus strand of JAIOZM010000062.1, from coordinate 3,751 downwards.
GGTTTGAAACCGGAAGTGCTGAGCCGGACTCTGGAAGACGGAGGTACACTTACCTCTGTTCTGGTTCCCTGGAATACTTGCGGTGCCACACAATCGAGAGTACTTGGGGTTTCTACTTTTTCCTACCTGCCTTTCGCCTTCTTCAATATTATAAACCCCATTGTAAGTATTCTGATGGCAAGCTTTAATTATAAAATCAGGAAATTTAAGGAGGGTGAAGAAATTATTCCTGAAAATTCAACAATTCCGGAAAAATAAGACCCGGTTTTAGCTGAGCAGTAAATCAGGCAGAATTCCTGCTAGCGTTGATGTTTCCATACAAGGATCTTGTTACTAATTTCTCGTACAATTCTTTATAATTTGTATTCTTACTAATCTTTTGCAAAGAGTATTGCTGGATAAGCAGGAGTGGTAAAACAATTTTGTCTCTCATCTGAATCGATTCCCTCGAAATGGGTTCCTCCTCCATCAGGCTGCCGTATCCGGTAATAAGCAACAGCATTTCTTTTGAAAGCTTATATTCCTCATAAAGTATATTCCAAAAATCTTTGTATTCTTCATCTTCCTTCATATAGGCGGTGAGTGAAAAATTGGATTTAGCCAAAGACATCATACTGTTGAGCATAAGAGCCTTAAATACCGGCACCTCTTTAAAAAGCATTTTCAGGGATTCGAGTTTACCCTGCTCAGCCAGAGTTTTTAATGCGGTTCCGGTTCCAAAATAACCCGGAACATTTTGCTTAAGCTGACTCCATGATCCCACAAAAGATATTGCCCTCAAATCGGCCAGCTCGAGGTTTTTCTTATCGCCTCTTTTTCCCGGTCTGCTCCCAATATTCGCTTTTCCATAATACCTTAGAGTACTTTTATTTTCAAGGTAGGGGATAAACATTTTATGATTTTTCAAATCGGTATATTTCTCATAACTGAGGTTTGCCATGTCCCCGATTAACTTCCTCGATTCGCCGGAAATTTCATTTTTAGTATGTGAAAAATCTTTAGACAAGCCGGCGGTAAGCAATTGCTCACAATTATTAATGAATTGCTCTTTGGTTCCGTATTTGCTCGTAATGGTTTGCCCCTGAACGGTCATTTGGATTTCGTGATTGGCAATTCCCTGACTTTGTGCTGCATAAAACCTGTGGGTCTTTCCTCCACCGCGGGCGGGCGGACCTCCGCGGCCATCGAAGAAAATTGCCTTGATATTGTTTCTTTCACAAACGGCCGATAAATTTTCCTTTGTCTCCAAAATAGACCAGTTTGCCTTCATATAACCACCATCTTTGGTGCCGTCTGAAAAACCCAACATTATGGTTTGCTTGCTATTTCGCTGAATAATATGTGCCTTATACTCAGGGATATCAAAAAGCTCCTGCATGCTTTGCTCTGAACTATTCATACCGATCATAGTTTCAAAAAGCGGGATGATATCGAAGGAAATATTTCCCTCTTCCCAACCACACCACCTGAATAAAGCATAGACAAACAAGACGGAAAACTTATCCTCCGAATTACTTATAATGTATCGGTTGCATCCCTCTTCGCCGTTTTTATCCTGAATACTTTTTAACTGGGAAATATTTTTAAGGGTATCCTGAATAATCTCCTCATCATAATCAGCGGCATCGGGACTAAAATCTTTATGAAGTAAAAGCTGCATAAATTCGCTTTCATCGAGTTCATCTATTTCATTAGAGATAATCCCCTCTTTTTGCAAAATGGCTTCAACCACTTTCCTGTGAACCCTATGATCCTGACGAATATCGAGTGTAGCAAAATGTGTCCTGAATATCTTTATTTTATCCATAAAGTTATCGAGGTCTTTAAGATAAAGTCCATGGTATTTATCAACCAATATTTCCCTTGCGGCAATGAGAGGATTCATGATTTCACCGAAAGAAATATTTTCATCCGGATTATAAGTGGTTTCATAGAGCTTGTCTCTCAAATTGCTCAGGTAGTCTTCAAGTTCCCTGAAACTTAGTTTTTGCTGAAGATCCTTAAGTTCTTTATAATAACATTTCATAAGGCTCATCCGAAGCTCGTTGGCCACATCAGAGGTAACCTTAGAAGTTACAAAAGGATTTCCGTCCCTGTCACCACCCGGCCAAAAACCCAGTTTTATTATGTTGGGATTATCGAATTCATTATTGCTGATATTTTCCTTAATATAAGCATATAAATCGCCCATGGCATCGTAATAAACATTAATTAAATAATAGATAATATTCTTAGCTTCATCAAGGGGGGTAGGTTTTTTGGAATTTATAAGAGAAGTTAATCCCAATTGTTGCAGTTTAAGATCTATTTCGTCTATATTATTTGCGGCAATAAGCGGACTGAGTCTGGTGATGATATCGAGGACAGAAGGCGGATAGAACTGGGTTGGATGTGCCGTAAACACTATCCTGGCACTAAAAGTGGACAATTTACCGGAAATACTATCCCAGTTTTTCTTACTATCCAGCAATTGAAAGAAATCCTTAATTGACAAATCATTCCCCAGTTCCTGAATTGTTGGGAATGCCGCTTCTTCAACACTATCGAAAAGTACTACCTGCCTCTCCACATATTGGATAACCCTGAACATAAAATCAATTTTTTCCTTCTCTGTTTCCAATCCGGCATAATTGCCAAAAAAGGACTCCAGAATTTCTTCAGGGTTTTTACCTGAGTCAAGCCCTTGCTTGCAGGCATCGTGCATCAGCGGAATCAACAAGCCAACATTGAATACTTTCCTGTAAGGCAGGTTCAGGAACAGACTATTATAAATGTTAAACTTGGTATATACAAGTCTTTTAAACTCTTCGATTCTTTTTGACTGATCCATACATTATTTTTGTAAAATCCTAAATAGTCTTTGCAAGCACTATGTAACAATTTTCCTTTTTTAGATGCATCAGACCTAACACAAATTAAGTGACAGTATTCAGAAAAATGTCACTTTAACCGGGCTGACCTTCCCCGCAAATATACATTAATTCTTATATATTATTTGAGGTATAGAATGTTGAGTCTGTATGGTCTTATACCTCATCTGTGCATAGGGTCAGGTCATCTCCTTCATCCATACCTGACAAATTCCTGATTAGCCGTTTCCTAAACGTTCAGTAACTTTATGTGACATAAATGATACTGTCTGTCTGACTAAACAAAGTCAAAGTATTAAAAGAAATAATTATAATTAGTATCAAGCGCATATGTTTTTCTAATTTGTTGCTAACGGTGGCGGTATGAAAAGTTGCCGATTGCGGGCGATGTCCTGTCAAGTTACACAAAAGTTGAAGCGGGCTACAACCATTGAATAACCTACTATCCCGGCAATTTTTTATACCGCGTTAGCTGCTTGCATTTTTTAGTTATTCGTTTTCTGTTTTCTTTGGCAAATTTATTTTGAGACCCAAGTTAAAATTTATTAATCCAATGATATTTGGTTGTTTTAAATCCAATAGGCCAAGTTTTGTGAGGAAAACTAATTCTGGTTCTATTGAAAAGAATATTGAAATATTATCTGTGAAGACTTTTCTGTCATATTCAAGAAATAAACCAATTCCAATTTTGTTAGAATCCCAATAATTGTCACTGTAATCGTAAACTTCTGATTCTCCAATAAGTCTTTGAGTTCCAGATTCGTCGACTTTTAAATAATTCAGACCTATTTTCGGGCCAATAAAAAAGTTTGATTTTGACTTATCCAGAATGTTAAAACCGTAGTTAATAGTAAGCCTTCGGCCTACTACATATTGCAAGA
>JAIOZM010000061.1 GCA_021740585.1 Bacteroidales bacterium | reverse complement strand
CAATGTTCCCGGTGTTGGTAATACCTGCTGTTGTGGTTGCTCCGGTTACTCCAAGTGTTCCTCCTACGGTGGCGTTTGTGGTAACAGCGGCGCTGTTCAGGGTAGCCAGTCCGGAAGTAGAAAGGGTGGCGGTGCTGATATCCCCTGAGTTGGTTATGTTGCCTGTATTTCCAATACCGTTGGTAGTGGTAGCACCGGTTACATCGAGGGTAGTACCTATCGTTGTTGCCCCGGCAACATCCAAAGTGGTCCCTACGGTGGCGTCATTTAATGTTGCTGTTCCGGTGGTACTTAATGTGGCTGTGCTAATATCTCCAACATTACTGATATCTCCACTGTTCGTAATACCCCCTGTGTTCCCGATGCCATTGGTAGTAGTTGCTCCTGCGACGTTCAGGGTGCTGTTCAAGGTTGTTGCACCATCTACATCCAAATCACCTGTTACATTAACCTGCTCGGCACCTACACCATCTCCCAAATTGATTGCATCAGAGTTCACATTAAAAATCAGACCGTCTACCGCACTTACCAAATCTCCTGCACCATTGGTATGGACCGCTAAATCAGGATCCAAACTTCCGGCTTGGGATAATACTACGGTTCCGCTTTTATCGGGGAAGGTAATGATCTTATCAGTAACCGTTGGACCGGTAATGGCAAAACTTGTGGTTATATCATCAGTAACCGCTCCCTCAAAAACTAATGGGGTGGCACCTGCTATCTCACCCGTTACGGTCACGGCATCGTCTGTACCGTTACCGAGTATAACGGATCCTGTGGATGTTAAATCCGTTAGAGTGGTCGCTCCGGTAACATCCAGGGTATTGCCTAAAGTGGCAGCCCCATCTACATTTAATATATCCTTTAAGTCGGCTGTTGCATTTACCACCAAGGCGTCCGAGTTGTCTGAACCTAAAATCACATCATCGTCAGCCTGCAAAGTCCCTGTAACATTTATACCTGATAAACCCGTAAACAGCCCAGCAGAAGTCATCGTTCCTCCCCCAGTGGTTGAAATATCCCCCGAAGTTGTTATATTATCGCCATCATTAGATGGTGAAAGGGTAATTCCTGCCCGATCCCAATACCCAATAGTACCAGATGATGGTGGTGTAGAAGTAAGGGCACTTAGGGCATCAGTATATACCCCCGAATTCGCATCCAAATCACTTAAGGTCAATCCAAAAAATGTTGGAGAAGCTCCTGTATGAATATCCTGAGGTGTAGAAAAAGTTATCGTACCAAGGCCATGAGTAATAATTATCTGATTGGGGTCGTCAATTAATTCTTTAAATTCATTCTCAGTACCCGCGGCATTCATACCCAATAACTGGTTTGGACCACCTAGAGCACTGGCAGGTATAGAAACCCATACACCATCAAAATACCAAAAAGATTTTGTGTTGGTATCGTAAACAAGCAGGCCTGGTGCTGGGGCAGCAATTCCTGTTCTTTCTGCCGAAGTCATTCTGGGCGCCAGAAAGCCTTTAAAAGGGCCTGACATATGCTTTAACTCCAAAATCGCTGAAACATCCGGTGTAAAAGTTGATTCACCGATCCCCACACCCTGGGAAAACGCTTTTTGTCCACCAAGAACGACCAAAAAGAATAGCAATACTATCACAATTCTCATTTGAGAGATACCTTTCAATCTTTCAATATGCCCTGTTTCAATGTAAGGCATTGCCGAAGATGTCTTAAATTTTGTATCCATGATATACCTCCTTATTATTTTTTCTTTTTTTACTGAACAGCCAATAGATATGCTGAATAATAATTATCGTTTATATATTTTTTCTCCTTAAAACATTGACAAAGGGAGATAAAGCCAAAATACTTTTTCAATTCATTATGAGATACTCTAAGTAATAAATTGTAATGAATGTTTTGAAAAATACAGAATGGCTGTGGGTGAATCTTCCTTTTGTAAATGGAATTTGAGATAATTTCTTTTAGGAAAGTTAATGATGTCCAAAATATACCTTTGAACATTAGGGTTGAATATAAAACCCATCTAAAATGCTTATATTGAAAAGGTTTGGGAAATAGCAAAGCAATAACCGAAGGGTGTATTAAATGCAAAAATACCCTTAGTAGCCGATGAATAAACCGCCGACAGTTTAAAATATTTCCCTGCGAAAGGACCATAAATAATCTACCTCAATCAAATAAAATTAGAACCGCAATACTATGACTATAATAACACAGCATTAGTTGCAGTTGTAATTATTTTTCTTAGGTCCGAATATATTGATTTTATTCAATTTATTAATGCAAAATCGTCATGAGTTTTTAAGAGTTGTCTTTTTTTATTAATAAGTTGAAGAAATTATGAATTATTTTGCTTCAGAGTTTTATGTAAATGGATTATGCAGTTATATAACTATTTAGTTATGAGTGTGGTGTTATTCAACTAAAGACTCTATGTGGAGTTTGTTTTGTAAAGCTTGAAATAACATTTTTAAAAATTGCTTTTTCAATTAAACCTTTATGGTTTTAAAGAATCAAAGAAGGGAACAAAAAAATTAATACAATGAAAAAGTTATTTTTAATTACAGCAGTCCTTTTTCTGGGAATTATAGTTATATCTGCCCAGCCAAACAAAATGAACATGAAAGCTCAGTCTCAGAAAGGTGAGTTTGTACGCGGCCCGTATTGTCAGTCAACATTTACTGAAGAGCAGCAAGCTAAGATGCAAGAACTTCGCCTGGAGTATGCTAAAAACAGCCTTGAAATCAAAAACGAATTGAAAATTCTTACAGCTGAATATAATGGGATGATGACTGGTGATAACCAGGACTTGAATGCCATTAACAAAAAGATTGATCAAATGCAGGAATTGAAATCAGAATTATTCAAGATGCACGCTAAGCATAGGCTCGATGTTAGAAATCTGATGACCGAGGAACAGAAAATTCAATTTGATAGCAAAGCTTCAGTGGGAAGGGGAAATGTTAATTTTGGAAATTGCCCAAGGCAAGCTCAAGGCAAGCCGGGCATGGGAAGAGGTCCTTGTAGCCGTTAATTTTTGAGTGTCTGGTTGCCGGATATTGGTACTGGAATCCTATTTTAGGAATTCTTATCAGAGAACCGGTACCCGGCATCCAGCCTCATTTTTCCTTCATTGCAACCCGCTCGAATGTATAATATTCATGAATGTTTTTCGAAAAATCTGATTAAGACTTCAACTGACCTTTCCCTTTCTTCAATAAAACCCATATGTCCGCTATTCTTCAAAATCTCAACTTCAATATTTTTTCCCATTTCCTGAAGTTTTGGAATGACATCGATGGGGATATAATTATCTTTTTCCCCGGCAATAATAAGCGTGGGGATATTATCATCCTTCAATAAATCACAACGATCCGGTCTTGCCTTCATTCCATTCAGGATTGAAATTATACCTTCATCTGATGTTTTGAGGGCAATTTCTTTGGCTTGTTCAATTTCGTGATGAAAAACATTCAGGTTGTCATCAGCAAAGGCCCGGGGAATATTTGTATTTACAATGAGCTCCTTTTTCCCCTTTTTAATGAGCATAATTTCACGATCTCTGTTTTTACGTTTTTCGGGAGTGTCGGAAAAGCAGGTGGAATGAAATAATACACACGAAATGACCGATGATGCAAATAATTCCCTGAAAGCCATGGCAACATACCCGCCCATGGAATGTCCGACAATATGTGTTTTTTTCAGAGCCAGAGAGTCTGAAACAAAACAGACTGCTTCTGCCAGATTATCCATAGAATGAACTGGTGAAAAAATTTCCGATTCTCCATGACCGGGAATGTCCGGCATTACAACAAAGAAGTTTTCGCTAAGCTTTTCTGCAAAACCATCCCAGATGCTTAATGACTCCAGATATCCGTGCAATAATATTACAGAGGGATTATTTGAGTTACCCAGACATTTATATCGTATTCTCGTATTTTTGAAATCAACAAATTGCATAAATTAGCCATTTCTTTTCATTAGCTTTTCAATTTCTTTTCTTTCAGAAGGAATGTGCTTCATCAAATCGATATTTCCTTCCCGGGTAATCAGGATGTCATTTTCAATCCGTATGCCCAGATTCTCCTCTTTGATATAAATAGCAGGTTCACAGGTAAAAATCATCCCAGGGGTGAAAACCGATTGTTTATCATAGATATCATGTACATCAAGACCCAGGGAATGGCCTGTTCCATGCATATAGTATTTAAACCAAAGAGGATCAATATTTTTATTTTCTTCAGAATCTTTTTTAGTGTATAAACCAATATCAATATGAAATTTTTTCATCCACTCGCTAACCCTGGTATGAACTTCTGTCATTTTTCTGCCAGGCTCCATTAATTTAATAGTCATTTTAAAAATTTCATGAAGTCCATCATAAACTTCAGCCTGCCGGCTTGAAAACTTACCATTTACCGGAATTGTCCGGGTACAATCGGCAGCATAATTATTATACTCAGCACCGAAATCCATAAGAACCAAATCTCCATCCTTACATATCTGATTATTCTCTGTATAATGTAAAATGCAAGCGTTTTTTCCTGAACCAATTATGGGCAGATAGGCATGACCTGCATTCGCTTTAATAAATTCATAAGAAATTTCAGCTTCAAGTTCTTTTTCTGAAATGCCGGGATGAATATATTGTAGAACTCTTGAAAATGCATTACCAGTTATTGTGCAAGCCTTTTTTATTTCTTCAATCTCCTCTTCTTCTTTAACAACTCTCAAGTCTCTGAGTAAAGGGGCTAATCTTTTATAATTATGCAAAGGGAAATGATTCATAATCTCCTTTGACGCCCGTGATGCCATGGTTTCAATCACAGGATTAAATTTTTGAACTTCAGGAATGTTCAGGTAAACATTATCTGAGCTTTGAATTACCCCAGACCTAAGGTTTTCGAAATTTTCAATATATTGAATATTTTCAATCCCGGAAATATTTCTTGCTTCCTCAATGCTAAGTTTATGACCAATCCATGTCTCCATTAAGGGTGTGGGTTTGATTATAAATAAAACTTCTCTTAAATTCTTTTCAGGATGATCTGGTTTTACCATTAAAATTGATTTTTCCTGTTCAATTCCTGTTAAATAAAAGAAGTCTGAATTTTGGCGGTATGGAAAATACTGATCTCCATTTCTGGGCATCTCATCATTGGAAAACACAAAATAACAAGAGCCTTTAAGAATGATCCTGCTTAATTTAAATCTATTCTTAATAAAAAGTTTCTTATTGATTTTCTGATGTTTCGGAGCCATAGTATTAGACTTTAAAAGTACTATTTGTAAAACACAAATGTATGTGATTTTTGTAATAAGATATTTATTACTTTAGTCGAAATTAGGTTTTTGATAACATTTACTGCATTCAATAATTAATTCTTATGGCAAATTTCTTTACATCTTCCATTGGAAAGAAACTTATGATGGCTCTGGCGGGCCTTTTCCTGAGTATATTTCTTCTCGTCCATTTAGGGCTAAATTCTCTCCTTGTAATTTTTGACAGTACGGATAAATTTAATATCGCGGCTCATTTTATGGGAACGAATATTCTTATTAAGATTTTCGAGGTAGTATTATTTGGAGGTTTTCTCCTTCATATAATTTACGGAATAATCGTTCAAATTTATAATTGGATTGCAAGGCCGGTTTCATACAAGGTTTCAAATAATGCCCAATCATCTTTCTTTTCGAAGTATATGATTCATACAGCAGCCATAATTTTTGCGTTTTTGGTTATTCATCTTTCCGACTTTTATTTTAAAGCAAAGTTCTTTGGAGGGGTGGAAGAGATAAGCATTCATGGAAAAGAAATGCATAATCTTGGTGCACTGGTTATTGCTAAGTTTCAAATGTCGGGTTTTGTAATTTTTTATGTTTTGAGCATATTATTTTTGGGATTTCATCTGTTGCATGGATTTCAATCTGCATTCCAGACCCTTGGACTGAATCATAAAACATATACTCCCATTATTTATGGAGCAGGTATTATCTTTAGTATTATTGTTGTAGTTGGATATAGCCTCATTCCAATCCTGATTTATTTTATTCGATAACTGAAAATTTTTTCCGATATGGTCAATCTTAATTCAAATGTTCCTGAAGGTCCTTTAGCTGAAAAGTGGACGAAATATAAAGCCGGACAAAAACTAGTAAATCCAAAAAACAAGACAAAACTTGATGTAATAGTGGTGGGTACCGGTTTAGCCGGAGCTTCTGCGGCGGCTTCATTAGGAGAAATGGGTTTTAATGTGCAAAGCTTTTGCTATCAGGATAGTCCCAGAAGAGCGCATAGTATTGCGGCTCAGGGAGGTATAAATGCCGCTAAGAATTACCAAAATGATGGCGATAGCATCTATCGTTTATTTTTTGACACCATTAAAGGTGGCGACTACAGATCCAGAGAAGGGAATGTTTACCGGTTAGCTGAAGTCTCAAACAACATTATTGATCAATGTGTGGCTCAGGGGGTTCCTTTTGCCAGGGAATATGGTGGATATTTAGATAACAGATCTTTTGGCGGGGCTCAGGTTTCCCGCACCTTTTATGCCAGAGGACAAACCGGGCAGCAATTACTTTTGGGTGCTTATGGTGCGCTCATGAGACAGGTAAAACTTGGAAAAGTTAAAATTAATGCAAGGGTTGAAATGCACGACCTGGTAATTGTTGATGGAAAAGCCAGGGGAATAATTACCCGCGACATGGTTAGCGGAAAAATTGAAAGTCATTTCGCACATGCAGTTGTACTCGCCACCGGAGGATATGGAAATACTTTTTTCTTGTCGACTATGGCAATGGGCGCAAATGTTAGTGCTGCATGGCAGAGTCATAAACGGGGTGCTCTTTTCGCTAATCCCAGCTTTGTTCAAATTCACCCAACCTGTATTCCGGTGCACGGCGATTATCAGTCAAAGCTTACGCTGATGTCGGAAAGTCTGAGAAACGACGGCAGAATTTGGGTGCCAAAAAATAAAGAGGATGCTGAAAAAATCAGATCCGGAAGCCTCAAGCCAAAAGATTTGAAAGAAGAAGATCGCGATTATTATCTGGAAAGAAGATATCCGGCTTTTGGAAACCTCGTACCTCGTGACGTTGCCTCCAGAGCAGCCAAGGAAAGATGTGATGAAGGGCATGGTGTGGGGACAGGCTTGGCGGTTTTCCTCGATTTTAAAGATGCTATTGCTAAAATGGGTAAGAAAACCATTGAAGATAAATACGGTAACCTTTTCCAAATGTATGAGAAGATTACCGATGACAATCCTTATGAAACTCCTATGATGATTTATCCTGCTATTCATTATTCCATGGGAGGACTTTGGGTCGATTATGGGTTGATGACTACCATTCCAGGATTGTTTGCTATAGGGGAAGCCAACTTCTCCGATCATGGAGCTAACCGATTGGGTGCCAGTGCGCTGATGCAGGGTTTAGCCGATGGTTATTTTGTGTTGCCCTATACTATACAGAATTATCTTGCCGATGATATTTCCACACCGAGGATGTCGACAGATTTGCCAGAATTTAAAGCAGCTTCAAAAAATGTTGAAGATAAAATGTCGCGACTTATTAATGTAAAGGGAAGCAAAACAGTCGATAGTTTTCATAAGCGGCTTGGTCATATAATGTGGAATTATGTGGGTATGGCAAGAGAAAAGAAAGGATTGGAAAAAGCGATAGTTGAAATACAGGAGCTTAGAAAAGAATTCTGGAAAGATGTTAAAGTTCCCGGTTTATTAAACGACCTTAATACGGAATTGGAAAAAGCTGCCAGGGTTGCCGATTTTCTGGAACTTGGCGAATTAATGGCTCGTGATGCTCTTCAAAGAGAAGAATCTTGCGGCGGCCACTTTAGAGAAGAGTTTAAAACACCGGAGGGCGAAGCGCTCAGAAATGATAAAGATTTTACTTTTGTCGCTGCCTGGGAGCATAAAGGTGAAGGTAAAAAAGCAGAGCTGCATAAAGAGGTTCTGAATTTTGAATTCGTTGAACTTAAACAAAGAAATTACAAGTAATTAGTCTTTGCAAGAAAACGTCAAATACTGCGTTATTCTCGTGTTGAAATCAGTCATTTACAAAGGTAAACTCCTGAATTTCAACACTTCGAAAGCCTTGTCTTTGACGCTTTCTTATCAAAGCCATTAAAATAAATGAGTTTTAGCTAAAGCTGAGCTTCCCGAAACGAGTTCAGGACAGGCTGTAAACTCGGTTCTAGAAAGCACTAAATTAAAATAAAACAAAGATATTATGGACCTTAAACTAAAAATCTGGAGGCAGAAGAATCAGAATACAAAAGGGAAGTTTGTTACCTATCCGGTAAGCAATATATCAAAAGACAGTTCCTTTCTGGAAATGATGGATGTTTTGAATGAAAGTCTCATTGCTAAAGATGAGGAGCCCATAGCTTTTGACCACGATTGTCGCGAAGGAATATGTGGTTGTTGCAGTTTATATATTAATGGAAGACCACACGGACCGGATGAAAAAATTACTGTGTGTCAGCTTCATATGCGAAAATTTAAGGACGGGGAAACCGTTGTTATTGAACCATGGAGAGCAAGGCCTTTCCCTGTTATTAAGGATTTGATTGTTGACAGAACCGCTTTTGATAAGATTATTACAGAAGGTGGATATATATCTGTCAATACCGGAAACGCGGCAGATGCCAGTGTTATTCCAATATCTAAAGAGGATGCTGATTTATCCTTCGATGCGGCGGCTTGTATTGGTTGTGGTGCATGCGTTGCCGCTTGTAAAAATGCATCTGCTATGCTATTTGTTTCCGCAAAAATATCCCAGTTTGCACTTCTTCCTCAGGGAAGGATAGAAGCAAAACAAAGAGTAGATTCCATGATCTCCAAAATGGATGAGCTCGGATTTGGAAGCTGCACCAATACCGGAGCCTGCGAAGCGGAATGTCCGAAAGGAATAACGCTAACCAATATAGCCAGACTCAACCGGGAGTTTATTAAAGCCAAGGTAGGGTAGTGTTGGGACGCACGGCCGTGTGTCCGTACTAGTGAAGATTTTATCCAGAACATATAACATTTGCCGGAATGCACTGTTTCGAAGAACGTTAGTTTGTTTTTGGTTCTGGTTAAATGCTAATTTACTAATAATATATTCTTCTCTTTTGCGATTTTGAAGGTATAGTGTTTACTGTTTGCACAAATTAATTTCCATTTATATCATACCTAACTCCAAAAGACAGAAAACTCACTATTTCATTTCTTAGGTCATATGTATTTTCACCTCCCCATTTATTCAGATATTCACTATATACAGGAATAATATTAATTCCCAAATCGGTATAAAAGTAAAAATCATCAGCCATTTTAAACTCAGCGCCCAATCCAAGGTTTTTTATTAATCCAACAGAGGATTCATAATCTTTTTTGTTTGTCCTCACAAAAGGGCTTACCCCAATTGGAAATCTGATTTTGGTCTCTTCTCCAATCTTGAAATTTATATTCGTTGGAATCCCAAGGTAATTCAAATTGAAATAGTAGCAAATTCCACTGCTTATGGTAAATTGAGCTTCGGGTGGGGAATACTCAACAATAAAAGAAGGTTTGTATTCTTCAGGAAAAGAGGGATTATCAAAAAAATCTTCAGCAACAGCCTCAACACCAAATCCAATTCCAATGTTTTGACCTGATGCTGGCAGTAGCCAGAAAAGAAATAATATTATTAACCCATATTTTTGCTGAATAATAATTGTGCCTAAGTTTATTTTATCCTCAGAATCGAAAGTTTTAAACATCACCACACCATCCTTCGGCCCTTCGACCCTTCGGCAAGCTCAGGGGCCCCAAGCTCAGGGACCTCAGACTCAGGAACCATCACACCATCACATTACACGTCATTCATAACACCCTCAACTTCCTCCACTGTCTTTGGAATAGCTTTCCCTAAAACCCGGCATCCTTTCGAAGTGATTAGGATGTCGTCTTCAATTCTCACCCCACCAAAGTCTTTGTAGGATTCTACTTTTTCGAAATTTATAAAGTCCTTATATTTTCCTTCAGATTTCCACAAATCTATAAGTGCAGGAATAAAATATAAGCCGGGCTCAATGGTCATAACCATTCCCGGTTTAAGTTCTTTAGCCATTCTAAGGTATGCTGTACCAAATTGAGTACTTCTTTTAATGGTTTCGTTATAGCCAACATTATTTTCTCCAAGACCTTCCATATCGTGAACATCAAGTCCCATCATGTGTCCGAGACCATGAGGGAAAAACAAGGCATGAGCACCTGCTTTCACCGCTTCCTTCACATCTCCTTTCATTAACCCAAGATCTTTTAGTCCGCCTGCTATAATTTCTGCTGCTTTGAAATGAACATCTCTGTTTAAAATTCCGGGAGCAGAAGCTTTAATAGCCTCCATATTGGCTTTAAGAACAATTTCATATATTTCTTTTTGACGCTGATCGAATTTTCCGCCAACAGGAGAAGTGCGGGTAATATCGCTGGCATAATGCAGGGGCGATTCCGAACCGGCATCAGTAACCATTAAACGACCTTCTTTCAGCATATTTCCATGATAATGGTTATGCAGTGTTTGTCCATCCATACTCAATATTACAGGGAAAGAAACAGCAGCGCCGTTTGCCAGTGATACGCCTTCAACCATTCCGGCCACTTCTCTTTCCCAGGTACCCGGGAAGGCCATTTTCATAGCTGTTGTGTGCATTTTATAAGCTATATCCACCGCAAACTCTATTTCCTTAATTTCACCCTCATCCTTAATCTCCCGCAAAGCTACAACAGCTTTGATTAATTCCTGTGAAACAAAGTCTTTTACCTTGTCGACATTGGTCGATAAAAGTTCTTTAAGCTGAATTACAGTGTCGCCCCGATAAGGTGGCAGAATATGAACTTTACGTCCTTTCGAAAGGGCTTCTTTAAGATCTTGTTGAAGATTTTTAAAACTTTTAACCTGCTTTACACCAACCTTAGCGGCTCTATCGGAAATCTTTGGTTGTTCACCCATCCAGATGATATCGTCAATTTCAATATCATCGCCATAAATTGTGTCGATTCCAGTATCTGCATCACAAATTCCGGCAATGCCTGCTGAATCAAGTCCGAAGAAGTATAAAAAATTACTGTCCTGCCTGTAGTGATAGGTATTGGCAGCATAATTCATTGAACTTTCATTGTTTCCGGGGAATAGTAAAATTCCACTACTTACTTTTTGACGTAAGGATTCTCTTCTTTTTTGATAAATTCCAGCTTCAAACATTTGTTTTCAATTTTTACAGATAAAAAAACTTTCAGTTATTACAATTCATAAAGATAATAAAAAATCTTGCAAGCCTTATAATGCCTGTCATTTAATAAACAGATAGATACAATTTCAATATCCTTTAAAAATATATTTAATTAAAAAGCCAAACAAATCTGCGAATACGTTTGAAATTTATAATATATTTTATACATTCGCACATTGTCGCTTATTTATTAACAAATAGCTAACATTCTTTTCAACATGCCTTATCGTCGTCTCCCCAACACAGATAGCGCAAGATTAAAGGCTTTAAGAGTTGCTCTTGAAAAAGGTAAAAATTTGCCTCCCTTTAAGCTTTCCTATAGTCAGAAATCACTCCAATTAGTCAGAGCTCTCCTTCCCGGCTACGAAAATGCTTTAACGGAGCATAAGACTTCCTATCAATTACAGCTTGAGAAAAGTAAAGAATTTAATAAGTCCATGAAAAAGGTGCGACTGTACATTTCTCATTTTATTCAGGTTATAAATATGGCGATTATTAGGGGGGAGCTGCCTCAGAATACCCGTAATTATTTTCGTTTGGAAGCAGACGAGAAAAAATTACCCGCTTTAAATTCTGAAGAGGAAATACTAGATTGGTCAAATAAACTTATAAGTGGTGAACAGAGTCGCAGGATGAAGGGCTTGAGTCCGATAACCAATCCGACTATTGCTATAGTAAATATCCAATACGATAAATTCATTGAAGCAAGTGTCAATTTTCAAAGCCTGAAAAAGCGTCACCACAGGGCTCAGGAAAACCTTAATGCCAGAAGGGCTGAAGCCGACTCCATCATTCAACAGCTATGGAATGAAGTAGAAGAAAAATATAGTGATTTACCTGAAAATCTTAAACGCGAAAAGGCATCTGATTATGGCATCACTTATGTTTTCCGGAAGAATGAAATCAGCAATAGCGGGTTGTTAAATATGGCACAGATTTCATTTGGTTAGTGTATGCCCTTTACCGGGATAAAGCTTGCTTTTCACCGGAAATTCTTGCAATAAGGTACAACAGGAGCACTACACCAGCCAGACTTAAAATGGCTGCAAAGGCGTATCCATCAGGGGTGCCAATTGTTTCCATCCCATCATTTACTTTCTCCATAAAGTAGTAATGGTAAAAAACCACAGCTAGGGCATTATTAATAAAATGTGCTATAATTGGATACCACAAGGATTTCGTCCACAGAAATAAATAACCCAGTAAA
This sequence comes from Bacteroidales bacterium, assembly GCA_021740585.1. GTDB lineage: Bacteria > Bacteroidota > Bacteroidia > Bacteroidales > JAGLSB01. The sequence continues at coordinate 12,647 of JAIOZM010000061.1, read as the reverse complement.
ATTCCCTGTGCAATTCTTGGTAAAAGAGACAGGAATTGGAAATGAAGCAGAGCGAAAGCGAATCCGGTGATGAGTATTCCCCAATGACTGTTCTTTGTCCATCGAATCATCATATTCTGCAATATTCCCCTGAAAAATAATTCCTCACCAATGGCAGGCACAACCGCTATTATAAAAAGATTTAGTAAGAGGCCACTAAAGGAGCTGCTATTGAGAAAACTATTCATAATTCTCGTTCCTTCTGCTTCCTTATTCTCAAAGTAAACCTGGAGTTTGTTAAAAAATTCGGGAAGTTGCAATTGGGCGTTTATATATCCAAAATAATTGTTCATTGGTATGGAAACAGTCATTAATGTTATTACCAGGATCAATATGAGTATTTCGGGGGTTTTATCCAAGGCCAGAAATTCGAATGGTTTTTCCGACAAGAGCCGGGCAATAATAAGAGATGAAATAATAAACATTCCAATTGAGCTGAGCGTTTGTACATATTTCAGGTAATTTATATTTACCGGGTCATCAAGATTGGTAAGGATATACCTGAAATCGTCCATTTTTAAACCAAAAATTAATCCGCCAGTAAGCATACTCAATATTTGAAAGAACAGCCAGCTGCCAACGAAGATCATCAGACTGAATAAAAATTGCGTTAATAAGTCTCTGTTTTTCAATTCGAACCTCTTCTTTCCATGATTATTATTAATTTTGAAGCTGTAAATTTAATCAATAATTCAAATAGTGAATATAGGAACCACAGAACTTGGTGATAAACCCGTCTTTCTTGCACCCATGGAGGATGTTACCGATCCGTCTTTCAGATATATATGTAAGAATTATGGCGCCGATGTGGTTTATACTGAATTTATTTCCTCAGACGGACTCATTCGTGATGGCAAAAAATCGGTTCAGAAATTAGACATCTTTGATTTTGAAAGACCTATTGGCATACAACTTTATGGACATATAACAGAGTCTATGGTTGAAGCTACCCGCATGGCCGAAAAAGCTGATCCGGAATTTATAGACATCAATTATGGTTGTCCGGTGAGAAAGATTGCCAATCGTGGTGCAGGAGCGGGGATGTTAAAAAATATTCCTTTAATGAAGGAAATGACGGAATCGATAATTGCAGCCACAAATAAGCCTGTAACCGTCAAAACCAGACTTGGATGGGACGATGAAAGTAAAAATATTTTAGAGGTTTCTAAAATGCTTCAGGATCTGGGCATTGCGGCTCTCACTATTCACGGGAGAACCCGGGCACAATTTTATAAGGGAAAGGCCGATTGGACCCTGATTGGTGAGGTGAAAAACAATCCTGATATACACATACCTATAATTGGCAATGGTGATATTACGTCACCGGAAATAGCAAAACAAATGTTTGATGATTATAATGTTGACGGAATAATGATAGGCAGGGCTGCTGTTGGCCGACCCTGGCTTTTCAGGAACGTGAAGCATTATCTTCGCACCGGCGAACTCCTTGGAGAACCTACATTGGATGAGAAGCTGGATTTGGCCAAAATGCATTTTCAGAAATCGTTGGAATGGAAAAAAGAGCCTGTTGGAATTTTTGAGATGAGAAGGCATTTTTCAAATTACTTCAAAGGACTTCCAAATTTTAAAGATTTAAGGCTTAAACTGCTTACAGCAATGGATGCAAACCAAATTTTAGATCTGCTTGAGGTAATCAGAGAAAGATATAGTGGTTTTGAATTCGGGAAAACAGAGGAATGATTTACCTTTAAACAGACCATTGAACATTTCAATGGAACTTACAGTTTCAGACATAGAGTATTATTCATTAGCAACTCAACTGCCGAATTGAATGTAAATGCAGTTTAGAACAACCCGTGTAATTGAGCATTAATATCATCAATTACTTTGCTTAAATCTTCCTTGCTTTCGGGGAAATTATAATTATCGGCATTAACTATAAGTAATTTGCCACCAGTGTAGGTTTCTATCCATGCTTCATACCTTTCGTTTAATCTCTTTAAATAATCGAGTCTGATATTGTTTTCATATTTTCTTCCCCTGTTATTTATCTGATTCACCAAAGTCGGTATCGATGCTCTCAAATAAATAAGCAAATCGGGGGGGTCAATAAGAGATGACATAAGGTTGAAAAGGGCAAAATAATTTTCAAAATCACGGGTACTCATCAATCCCATGGAATGTAAATTGGGGGCAAAAATATATGCATCTTCGTATATGGTACGATCTTGTATAACTGTTTTATTTGACTGACGAATTTGTACGATCTGACTAAAACGACTATTTAGAAAATATATTTGGAGGTTGAACGACCATCTTTGCATGTCTTCATAGAAATCATTTAGGTATGGATTGTCGTCAACATCCTCAAATTGAGCTTCCCAGCCATAGTGCTTTGCAAGCAAACTTGTAAGGGTTGTTTTTCCTGAACCAATATTTCCGGCTATTGCAATATGCATATTTTGTAATTTCTTTTCTTCAGCCATAGCATCCTTATTAATTAGACTTTAAATATACGATTTGCATCAATAATATCGTAATTTTTGAGAGACTTATTCGGGTTTGAATTTATTAGAATATGATTTTGATAACAAAATCGGTAAGACGATATCCCGGGTGAGAGCGAAGAGATTAGATAAGCACTATTCCCTGTATGCAGGGAGGCTTCCCTAAGCCATACCTGTGTCAAGACACAGCTATGCTACTTCATTGCTGGCGAAGCGACAAAAGCTCGAATTTTTACAAGACCCCATTTATTTTATAGAATTATAAATAAGAGTCTTAAGTGTTTTGAATCTGGATTTAAGAAAAAAGAAATATTCTTAAAATAAATGGAGTCCAATAAAATCAGAATGATTCAGGAATTAATAATCGCTAATAATTCCTCAACATATTTTCTGTCGTTCGATAATCTGGGCATTTTATTTTGTCCGCCCAACTTGCCTTTACTTTTAAACCACTTATAAAATGAACCCTGTGGCACTGATTGTATTTTTGGCGGTATCAGATTCATATCCATATACCGTTTTGCCTCATAATCAGAGTTAAGCTCCTGCAACGACTTATCCAGAATAATTTTGAAATTTTCAAAATCATCCGGTGCGCGTTCGAATTCTATAAGCCATTCGTGTGATCCCTTTGCCCGGTTGTCCATAAAAACAGGAGCAGCAGTATATTCCTTAACAATAGCCCCTGTTTTTTCACAGGCATGCATCAGAGCTTTTTCTGCGTTATCCACAATAACTTCTTCACCAAATGCATTAATAAAATGTTTCGTTCTTCCTGAAATCTTAAATTTATGTGGAGAAAGGGAAGTAAAATAAATGGTGTCACCAATCATATATCTCCAGAGTCCCGAATTTGTTGAGATAATAATAGCATAATTTTTGTTTAATTCCACATCAGCAATAGTATATACATGCGGATTTTCCTTTTCTAAATCTTCGAGCAGGATGAATTCATAGAATACCCCGTAATCCAACATCAGGAGCATATCTCTTGAATTTGGATCATTCTGAATTCCAAAAAAACCTTCAGAGGCATTGTATGTTTCCATATACCTCATGTTTGGAGAAGGGATAAATGCCTGAAATTGATCTTTATATGGCAGGAAGCTAACGCCTCCATGAATAAATAACTCAAGATTCGGCCAAACTTCAAGAATGTTATTTTTGCCGGTATATTCCAACACATATTTTAAAAAGACTAAACCCCAGGAAGGAACTCCGGAAATATTTGTAACATTTTCACCTATAGTGTGCTCGGTGAGTTTTTCAAGTTTTTCTTCCCATTCGGGGATTAAAGATATCTTACTTGAGGGTGTTCGGATGAAGGTTGCCCAGAAGGGCATGTTTTCTATCAGAATTGCAGATAAATCACCATAGTAGGACTGATTGCTAAAATTATTGATTTGATGACTCCCACCAAGAATCAGAGCCTTACCTTTAAGGACATTCGTATCGGGGAAATTATTGCAATAAATGGCCAGGGTGTCTTTTCCGCCCCTGAAATGACAATCCTCCAAAGCCTCGTTACTTACCGGTACAAACTTGCTTTTATCGTTTGTGGTGCCTGAGGATTTAGCAAACCACTTAATTTCAGATGGCCAGGTAAGATTCTGCTCTCCACTTCGCAATCTGTCCACAAAAGGTTTAATATCTTCATAGCTTTGAATGGGTACAGATTTTTGAAATTCTGCAATACTCATCTCATCATGATAGCCGTATTTCAGACCCCACTCTGTATTTTTTGCGAATGAAATTAATTTTGAAAAGGTTTCCTTTTGTACATTAAAAGGATACTTCATAAATAGATCTATATTATAGATCCGTTTAATATTGAGCCAATTAACTATTGAGTTAATGACAGCCATACCTTCTATAATATTAACATAGCATCACCATAGGTGCCAAAACGGTACTTTTCTTTTATTGCAAGTTTATAAGCCTTCATCAAGAAATCGTAACCGGCAAAAGCAGAAACCATCATGAGTAATGTTGAAACAGGCAGATGAAAATTAGAAACCATGCTGGTAGGAACAGAAAAGTCGTATGGAGGGAACAAGAATTTATTGGTCCAGCCTGAATAAGGTTTAAGATGCCCCAGAGTTGAAACTGAACTTTCAAGTGTTCTCATAGTTGTTGTTCCTACGGCACAAACCTGATATTTATTATCTTTTGCATGATTCACGATATCACAAGCCTCTTCAAGAATTTCAATTCTTTCAGAATCCATTTTGTGCTTGGTCAGATCTTCAACTTCAACCTGACGAAAATTCCCCAGGCCGACGTGCAATGTAATATATGAGAAATGAACACCTTTAATTTCAAGTCTTTTTAAAAGTTCGCGACTAAAATGCATGCCGGCAGTCGGAGCAGCAACAGCACCTTCATGCTTTGCAAAAATGGTCTGGTATCTGTCTTTGTCCTCGGGTTCAACCTCCCTTTGAATAAATTTAGGAAGCGGAGTTTCTCCAAGTCCATAAAGGGTTTTCTTGAATTCATCATAATCGCCATCAAACAGGAAGCGAAGTGTGCGACCGCGTGAGGTGGTATTGTCAATTACTTCTGCAACGAGCAGATCATCTTCTCCAAAATATAATTTATTTCCTATTCTGATTTTTCTGGCTGGATCAACAAGCACATCCCATAATCGTTGTTCGCGATTTAATTCTCTTAGCAAGAAAACTTCAATTTCAGCACCTGTTTTTTCCTTATTGCCATATAATCTGGCCGGAAATACTTTTGTATTATTAAAGACCATTACATCATTATTGTCAAAATAATTAATAATGTCTTTAAACACCTTATGTTCAATGGTTTGCGTTTTTCTATCAAGCACCATTAATCTCGACTCATCCCTGCTTGGACTAGGGTGCTTAGCAATTAATTCTGAAGGTAAACTATACTTGTATTGAGATAATTTCATTAGATGGGATATAATTGGTTATTAAATAAGGGGCTGTTATACGTATCAATTTAAAAAAGGTTACAAATTTAAGGATTTATTTTTCAGTTAATTTATTCATATATTGTTACTAAGGGAGGATTCATAATCATTTATATTAAATGATTCTTCCACTTTATATTTGCCAATTCTGGTTCTTCTAAGAGCAGTCAGATGTGCACCGGACCCAAGTTTTTCCCCAATATCTCTGGCAAGTGCTCTTATATAGGTTCCTTTACTGCACACAATTCTCAGCTTCAATTCAGGAAGGTTGAAAGTAACAAGTTCCAATTCAAAAATGGTAATTTTGTTAAGTTTCATTTCAACTTCAATGCCTTTACGGGCATATTCGTAAGCTCTTTTGCCTTTAATATTCTTTGCAGAAAATACAGGCGGGAGCTGATCCTGAGTACCGATAAAACCTTCAAGGACCTTTATAACATCCTCCCTGGTAATATGTTCACACGAATATTCCTTATCAATTTCAGTTTCAAGATCAAAAGAAGGAGTGGTTGCACCAAGTTTAATCGTGGCCAGATATTCTTTTTCAGCTGCCTGATATTTTTCAATGCTTTTGGTCATTTTTCCTGTGCAAATTATGACCAATCCTGTGGCGAGCGGATCGAGAGTACCGGCATGTCCCACTTTCAATTTTTTAATTCCAAATTTATTTAAAAGAACATTTTTTACTTTCTTAACCACATTAAAAGAAGTCCAGTCGAGATCCTTGTCAATCAATATTACGCTTCCTTCTTCGGGAGGTGTCAATAAGTTATTTTCCATTTAATGAACTCTAAAGTAAAAACAGCGCAATACTTCCAATTATTACACAATAGACAGCAAAATATATTAACTTCCCTTTTTTTACAAGTTTTATCATCCATTTGCAGGCAAATAGTCCTGAAAAAAATGCTGAAATAAATCCTGCAACTAATACCCAAATACCTTCCGAGCTGCTCTCCATTCCCCCCATATCTCTTAGAGACAGTATGTTAGCGCCAATGATCGGGATTAAAACCATCAAAAAGGAAAAGCGGGCAACATCTTCTCTTTTATTACCTAAAATTACTCCGGTTGAAATGGTTGCCCCGGCACGGGAAATTCCGGGTAAAACAGCCAGGGCTTGTGCGAGGCCCATGAGAAATGCGTCGAGAAAGCGAATTTCCTTTACACCTTCTTTTTTTGCAAAATAGGTCAGGGACAATAGTCCGGCAGTAACAAGGAGCATCGCACCAACAAAATGGATGTCGCCACCAAAAAAACTTTCAATTTTATCTTCAAAAAATAAACCAACCACCAATACTGGTAACATGGAAATAAAAATGAGAAAAAGGTATTTTTTGGAGTCGTTCATTTTAAAGTTTACTCCCTCAATAGTTAATGTTTTAATTTCACTATAAAATACAACTACGGTACTTAGCATGGTTGCTCCATGCACTACTACAGTGAACAACAGATTATTTTGGTAAGAGGTTCCCAAAAGAGCCTGACCAATTTCCAGGTGTCCACTACTGCTAACAGGTAAAAACTCTGTAAGACCCTGAATTAAACCGAGAAAAATAGCTTCAAAAATATTCATAGAAATTATTCAGCGGGATTTTTCTTAGGCTTTTTCATAATGGCCCAGATTTCAAAAATGAATCCAAATAAAACAATCATAGGAGCCAGAGTTGTTCTCCTGAAACTAAACAATTCTTCCTCATTAAAAACATTTGGATCTGTTGATCCGCCACCCGCCATTAAGAGGAATCCAAGGATAATTATTAAAAATCCAATGCCTAGTAACACGTAATTTTCTCCGCTTAGAGGGAGGCCGCTTGAAGTCAGATCTGATTTATTTTTCATCTGTTTATTATTTATTTAGTTCTCCGTTTAAGGCGGATAATGAGCTTTATAAAATTAGTTATAGTTTACCTGTAATATAGTTCGTCTTTTGATAAATTAAGGTACTTATTTACAGCAAAAAACGATGAGATATAACTAATTATTATTCCTGTTAATAAAACCCCCGCAAATAAAATGCCCAATAGTTTAATATCTATTATATGAAGTACTTCATCTACCTGATCCTGAGCAAAATAAATGCTTAATATTATAAAAACGATTCCAATTAATGAACCTAAAAAGCCCTGAAGAATTCCTGTTAGCAGAAAGGGTCTGCGGATGAATCCCCGGGTGGCTCCTACCAATTGCATGGTATGGATTAAAAAACGTTTTGAATATACACTCAGGCGTATGGTATTATTTATTAAAGATAGAGAAATTAGCAGTAGCAAAAATGAAAAAGCACCCAGTATTAAACTTATTTTTCTAACGTTATCATTAATTTCGTGGACCAGAGTCTTTCTATAGTAAATGTCGCTGATACCTTCATAAGCTGATAATTCCTTTTCAATAGAAAAAATGCTGTCAGGATTGGTATATTCAGCCTTCAATTTAATAATAACGGTTGCAGGCAAAGGATTGTATCCCAATTCTTTTATAAAATCTTCCCCAAGTGCTTCCTGAGTTTCAATAGCTGCTTCCTCCTTAGAAATGTACTCGCTGCTTCTAACATAGTTTTTTGCATCGATTAATTTCTTTAGCTGCTGCATATCAGCATCTTTTAAGTCATTATTAAACTCTATATTGAATCCGATATTTTCCTTAACATAGATTCCAATTTGTCTGGCATTGAGGACTAAAAAACCTTCCAGACCCAATAAAAACATAACCATAGCAATACTAATCACAGAGGTAAGGAAAGAATTCCTTAGCCTTCTTTGTGCTGATTGATTTTCTTTCTTGGTCATGGTGCTAAAATCAAGCCGCAAAGTTACAAAAAATTAACTTAAGTTACCAGAGCTACAGTCTGGGGTCTTAAATTCTTTTTAGGTGAGAAATTCTATTGCTTTTTATATAAACAGAAGATAAGCTAAGATACAATTTCAGTCCAGCCAAATTTGTCAACTTCATCGCCATACTGAATAGCTATCAGTCTTTTGTACAATTGCTCTGAAACTTTTCCCGGTTTACCGTCTTTTGAAATAGTATAGATTTTATTGCTGGCAGGATCTGCTATTTTCCCTATTGGACTAATAATAGCAGCGGTACCACAAGCTCCGGCTTCCTCTAGTTCTTCTAGTTCTTCGATAGGGATTTTCCGTCGTTCAACTTTCAGACCCATATCTTTTGCTAATTCCTGAAGACATTTATTCGTAATGGAAGGAAGAACAGAAGGAGAATCAGGAGTGATATATGTATTGTTTTTTATACCGAAAAAGTTTGCCGGACCTGCCTCATCAATGTATTTTTTTTCTCTGGCATCTAAATATAATGCAGTGGCGAAACCTTTATTATGTGCCACTTCAATAGAAAGCATGCTAGCGGCATAATTCCCGCCAACTTTTATGTTCCCGGTTCCAAGAGGAGCAGCCCGATCGAAATCGCGGCAAACCATCATGTCTACGGGTTTAAAGCCTTCTTTGAAATAAGGTCCTACCGGCATTACGAAAACCATAAAGACATATTCTTTAGATGGTTTTACTCCAATTTCAGGACCGGTACCCAGCAATAACGGACGGATATATAATGATGCACCCGTTCCGTGGGGAGGTACAAACTGCTTGTTAAGGCTGATGGCTTTTACAATAGCACTATGGAAAATTTCATCGGGGACTTCGGCCAGTTTTATTCCTTTTGCTGAGGATCTCATTCTCGCTGCATTATCTTTCCACCGAAAAATTCGTATCTGACCATCTTTTCCCATATAGGCTTTCATGCCTTCAAAAGATTCTTGTCCGTAATGCAGACAAGTTGCCGCAATATGTATATCAATTTTTTGAGAAGAATGAACCTCCAGCTCACCCCATTTTCCATTTCTGTAATAGCATCTTACATTATAATCGGTTGGCATATATCCAAACCCAAGATTTTTCCAGTCAAGTTCCATAGTATTTTTTTATTTGGGAAGTCCAAAAATAACCAAATAGCCTTTTTTCTGCAAGGATAAACAGATGTTTTAAAATGGTTCTTACAGTTTATTATTCTTAAGAAGTTCTAACTGCTCCTCAAAAGGAATTTCGCGTAATCTTCTTGCCCCTGATGTATAGTATTCAAAATTCGTTAATAAGTCAATCTGCCTTAATTTCCATTTCTCCCAATCAATCTTACCCAGCATTTCATTCTCTTCTTTATAAAGAAGCTTACAATTTTTTATGTAATCGACTCTGCCCAGATATTCCATTTTCGTGTCAATCATTATTTTCTCCATTATATTTTGGGGCTCATAAGGCTGTTTTGTAGAGAGAATCAGATTACGAATTATATTTATTTGTCTTTCACTATATTGGTAAGTAATGAGTATATCGTGGATAATGTTTCCTGATTCAACCTCAGGATTCTTATAATTAGTAATATAGCCAAGATGAAGCAGTAAACTTGCTGTTCTGACTTCCAAACCTTCTTCCACATCCAGATTTTCACTTTTCGATAGCAATAAAGAGTGATTGTAAACATGTTTTGCATAGTTGCTTGTGTGGAAACACATGGCTTCGGGCAACTCCTTATCCATTCGGTTGAAAACGTATTCTTCCAAATCGTGTAATCTTTTTATTTGAAGCTTCAGAAAGAACATCTTATTTGGTAGTCCAACTAAATTAATGGACAACTCGGGACGCAAACCTGTAACAAAATACATGTCCAGATTTCCCTTGTACTTAACGGGAATTTTTCCCCTGTATTCACATATAAAAAAGTCTTTAATATAATTATATGTTACTTCAGAAACATTTACTTTTCCGGCTTCACCGGTCGATTCCATTCTGCTGGCAATATTAACAGAATCGCCCCAAATATCGTAGGATCTTTTTTTATGTCCTATTTCGCCCGCAATTACCGGTCCGGTATGAATTCCAATTCTCAAATCCCAAATATCCACCTTGGTTTTTTTCAGTTGTTTCATGTATTGTTGCATTTCCAGAGCTGCCAGAACAACTTCAACCGGATTTGTTATATTTCTAACCGGAATACCCCCGGCAGCCATATATGCATCGCCTATTGTTTTTATTTTTTCAATATTATATTTGTCCACTACAGAGTCGAAGTGAAAGAAAAACTGATCCAACTCATCGATCAACTTTTCAGGATTCATCATTTCAGCTATTTTTGTAAAACCCTGAATATCGCTAAATAAAACAGTTACCATACTGTATTTATCCCATTTACTTTTTTTATTTTCTATTATTTTGGCAGATAGGGGTTCTTCTTCAGGAACTATTTCTTCAGGTTCTGACTTGTGAAAGGCTTCAACCTTAATTTTATCTTCCTTAGTTAGATAATGGAGAACAGCCCATCTGTAAATTACAAATACAAGCACTAAAAACGAAAGAATGTAAAGTGCAATTGCGTATTTATTTTTATAAAATGGGGAAAGGACAGTGATGTTTAATTTAAAAGTGTTGGAGATATAATTGTTTTCATTACTCAATCGTAATTTCAATAAATAATCACCGGGCTTTAATTTTGAAAGGATTATTTTATTTCCTGATTCCCAGTCCGACCATTCCGTATCGCGACCCATAAGGATATACTTAAATTTAGTATCCTCAGATAAAAAATCAGAAGATGAAAATTCCATTTCAAAAGAATTATCTTTGTATGCTAAGTTTTTAAGACTTTCTCTTAGTTGTGTTTTCCTCAGTTCAAATAGTTTTCCCTTTAAAACTTCTTTTCCATTTAGACTTATTTTTTCGGGAATAACAAAAAACTTCTTTTGCTTAGTATGTTCATCTTCAGCATAATGAAAGATAGTATTAGGATTAATCAGAATATATTCTCCTTCACCAATTCTGATAATGCTCAGGCTATTAAAAATAGAGATCTCGTTTGGGAGAAAATGAATTCTCTCTTCTTTACCATCGGGTAAAATGACACTGATGAAACCAGGCGACTTTGAATTACTAATCCAATACGTCATAAATGCCGGGCTGTTTGTATGTAGAATCCTCTGAAAATCTCTTCGGGAATCCTTAATGGATGAGATCACAACTGGCGCTGAATCAGCTTTCAGCAGGTAAACCTTTTCTTGCGTCCCAATCAAAAATGTATTGTTTGAGTACAAAACCTGAAATACTTTTTGGCCCCTTTCTCTGGGTGAAAAAAGCAGGCTGTCCTTTTGTAAATTTTCAATATTAATTCTATAGATAACAGAATCGGAGAAGTAAACCAGTGAATTATTAAAAAAGCTGTATTCCTGACTAAAATCTTTTTTGAAGCTTTTATACTCTTTAAAAAAACCTGCCAAGGATGGCTTAATAATGAGAAAACGATCTGATAAATCAAGAAGTATATTGTTTTCTTGAGTATCAACCTTAAAAAGTTTTATTTTTTCGCCCCACACTTGTCTAAGCTGCCCTTCAGAATAATAATACAACATTTCATTTTCAAGAAACAATACGCCATTTTTTAAAGCTGTCAAAGAATAAAAACTTCCCCTATTCAGCAAAGTTTCAGAGGGCAATTCATACAGGCCATATCCGTCTGACAAACAGAGATTTCCATTCGAGTAGCAACCTGAAACAATTCCTGACTTTAAAAGATCGGTATTTATTTTTTGAAAAGGCAGGTTAAAGTCGAGAATGGTGAAGCCATAGGAATTTGACAGCCAAACTCTATCCTGTGCAGAAATCTTCAAACCTGAATTTTCATTAATTCCGGAAAGTTCAGTAATGGACAGAACTTCTCCCTCCGGATTCACATTTAAAAAAAGCTGCTCATCGGTGAGAATTCCAAAGGAGTTGTTGGGTAAATACAAAAGATCTTGTACTGTTCCTTCGAATTTAAGATACCAGTTATTAATAGTGGAAAAGGAAGGGGATAATATATCAAAACGAGAGTCAGTTTGAGAGAATGCAATTAACCCCTGTGGATGATCTTCTAATAGTTCATAACTTTCTTTAGCAACGAACCAGGGCCCCAATCCGCTACCCGGGGAATAACCGGTATAATTTGTCCCGTTTCGAATTAAAGTTCTGGTTTTTGTTTGAAATATTTTAATATTGTTCCCACTGTTTATTAATTTTTTGAGCTTTTCAGATTCAAATAAATAAAGTTCAGTTCCAGTGTTTATAAGCATTTCTTCGCCTACACAAATTACTTGTTCAATTCGTTGGGAAGAGTCTATCTGAATTTCTGTGTATTTGGAAAGAAAATAGTCTTGTCCG